>CAZPNJ010000188.1:0-4235 GCA_964587765.1 uncultured Prevotella sp. | reverse complement strand
TTGATGCGGCGTCAAGCTCAAAGATATTGTAAGAGCGCTGTTCATCAAAAGACTTACAACTCTCGCACTCGCCACACGCATCGCCCTCAGCCGTTGGGTTCATACAGTTTATTGCACGAGCGAAAATACGTGCACAGGTAGTTTTACCCACACCACGAGGTCCGCAGAAAAGATAGGCATGAGCCAACTTTCCACTCTTCACAGCATTTTTAAGCGTCGTGGTGAGAGCTTTCTGCCCCACCACGTCGTCAAAAGTCTTCGGCCTATACTTACGAGCCGAAACGATATATTCGTCCATATTTGTAATTATGATTTCTTACCGATTACCAATTGCGGCTGATGATACCCGCCTTAGTTGATTGCAAGAATTTAATAATATCTTGTTTGAACTTACTCTCTGGAATCTGGTCGCGTATCTGCAATGTTGCGTCAAACACGCTGGTCTGCCCATTGAACACAAGTCGATATGCGTTGGCGATATGCTTACGTTCTTTCTCTCCAATACCCACAGCCTCCATCATAGTCATGTTAGGACCGCCGTAAGCCACAGGGCGACCGCCGGCGATAATGAAAGGAGGAATATCTTTTGAGAATATAGTTCCAGCCTGAACCATTACCAAATCGCCAACACGAGTGTGACCGTTCTGAATGACATTAGATGAATAGATGTTGCCATCACCAATCTCGCAAAGGCCGGCAATCTTCGTGCCGTAGCCAAAAGTGTTGCCATTGCCAATCTTTGTATCGTGAGCAACGTGTACGCCCTCCATCAAGAAATTGTGATTACCTATCACGGTTTTTCCGTCAGGGAAGGTAGCACGGTTGATTACCACATTCTCACGTATGGTGTTATCATCGCCAATGAACAGGTCGGTATTGTCACCCTTATACTTAAAGTCTTGCGGCACAGCTGCAAGGACAGTATTTTGGTGAATGACATTGTTCTTACCAAGATGAGTGCCTCGCATTACACTTACATAAGGAAAGATAACACATCCATCGCCGATTTCAGTGTCTTCCTCAACCCATGCGAAAGGCATTATCTTTACGTTATCTCCAATCTTTGCCTTCGGTGATACCGATGCTAAGGGACTAATTTCACTTGCCATAATCTAATAGAATTTATTTGGTTCCACCGCCAAGGGCGTAATATAGGTTCACTACAGCCTGCATCTTAGAGAAGTCGCTCGTAATCTTTGACAGCTGAGCATTAAGAAGATTCTGCTGAGCAGTGATTACTTCAAGATAAGTGCTGCCTGCGCTTGATAAAAGTTGCTTGGTGTCTTCAACATTCTGCTCCAACACCTTTATGCGCTTGCCCTCAAGTTGACTCTTCTGATTTGAAGAGTTGTAAAGCACAAGAGCGTTGCTAACCTCGCTGCCAGCTTTCAGCACAGCATTCTGCCACTTGTTATAAGCCTGCTCATATTGAGCCTTAGCTACCTTCAAACCAGCAACAAGTTGACCGTGCATAAAGAGAGGCTGCGTAAGGCTACCCACTGCAGTAAACAGCCACTTGCCTGGATTTACAACGCCAAGTCCACCCTTATTGGTGAAAGCGCCCTCGCCATTGATTGTGAGACTTGGATAAAATCTTGAACGAGCGGTCTCAACGCCATAGAAACACTGAGCGAGTGACATTTCCGCATAGTGAACATCTGGACGGTTGTTAAGCAACTGAATGCCAACACCCGTTGATAACTCGGCAGGCAATGACTGAGCGTCAAGACTGCCACGTGCAATAGCATGGGCAGGTTCGCCAAGTATCAGCGAGAGAGAGTTTTCGGTCTCACGTATCTGGCGCTGAATATCAACACGCTGCGTCTGAACTGAGTAATAGTTTGCCTCAGCGCTTTGTACGGCAGTAGAGCGAACGCCACGACTATACTGGTGCTGAAGTTTCATCAGTTCCCATGTGTTTTTTGTAAGAGTCTCCATATTGGAAACTACCTTCAGCTCGCTGTCAAGCATCAGAAGGGTGTAATACATATTGGCAACGTTTGAGATAATCTGCGTCTTTACGACGAGCTGGTAATCATGTGAGCCAATAAGCGCCATCTGAGCGGAACGCTTCTGAGACAACAGGTTGCCAAACAAATCTATACTCCAACTTGCATCAACAGGCAGAGAGTATATCTGCGTAGCTTTATTGCCATCCCATGAAGAGATTGTTCCCTGTGGAGAGAATGTAAACGACGGCAAGAACGCCAACTTAGCTGCATTGAGCTGAGCTTTAGCCATCTTTACATTCAGAGCGGCGTTTAACAAATCAGGATTGTTTTCAAGCGCCGTTTGTATAAGGCCTTGTAACTGTGGGTCGGTGAACACACTACGCCAAGGCAGATTTCCGAAACTTGCGGTGTCGGCAACGGCAAGCGTGTCAGTTGCTGATGTAACATCACGCACCAATCCTTGAGCGTTAACGTCAGGACGGTGATATTTGCCGTAGAGGCTCTTGCAGCCAGTGAGCGAAGTCACTGCTGCAAGACCAAATAAGAATATACTAATTTTCAACTTTTTCATTAGATGCTCTCCCCTTTTTGTTCTACATTCTTTAAGCAACTCTTAACATCGTGAGCATACTGCGAAAGTTCAGCCTTGACCTCAGCATTCTCTTCATCGTCGAATGTGAGCGGAGTGAACTTCTCTTGCAACCACTGGAAGACTGCGAAGAGCGCTGGCACAATGAATATCTGTACAATCATACCGATAGCCATACCGCCTACTGCTGCTGCACCCAATGTCTGGTTACCATTCTTACCTACACCTGAAGCAAACATCATTGGCAACAGACCAATTACCATTGCGAGAGATGTCATAAGGATAGGACGCAAACGGGCAGCCGCACCTAAGATAGCAGAGTACTTGATAGCCATACCAGTCTGGCGACGTTCCAATGCGAACTGAACGATAAGGATAGCGTTCTTAGCCAACAGACCGATAAGCATAATCAACGCAATCTGCATATAGATATCATTATTGTGACCAAACAGATTGGTGAACAAGAATGCACCAGCCAAACCAAATGGAACTGACAGCAACACTGCCAATGGCAACAGATAACTTTCGTACTGAGCACTAAGAATCAAGTAAACAAATACAAAGCAGAGTACGAAGATAAGTGCCGTAGAACCACTTGACTCCTTCTCAGAACGAGAAAGACCAGAGTACTCATAGCCATAACCTGTAGGCAGGTTCTGCTCTGCTACCTCCTCAATAGCCTTCATTACGTCACCAGAAGAGTAACCATCGTTAGGAGTAACCTGCACGTTGATAGATGTAAACAGGTTGAAACGGTTAATAGTTGTTGGACCATAAACTTTTTCCAACGTAACGAACTCTGTGGCAGGTGCCATACCGTTAGAAGTCTTCACAAAGATATTCTTCAAATCCTCCGGGCGCTTACGACTCTGAGGGTCTGCCTGAATATATACACGATACAGCTTACCATAACTGTTATAGTTCGATGCGTACATACCACCATAATATCCTTGCAAAGTAGCTAACACTCCGGCAGGACTTGTACCAGCCTGCTTACATTTTGCAACATCAATCTTTGCCATATACTGTGGATAGTTAGGGTTGTACGATGTCATAGCCTTTTGTATCTCAGGACGCTTGTTCAGTTCTTTCAGATAGTCTTGAACCACACCGTAGAACTTCTGCACAGTACCACCAGTCTTATCCTGCATAGAGACGGTAGTTGCGTTAGTTGCCGAGAAACCAGGAATCATAGGAGGGCCAAATGCCAATACCTGACAACCCTTCAAACTTGCAAACTGCTTATATAGCATACCCAGCACCATATTCTTTTCCTGAGGATTGATAAACCAACGCAATGGGTCACTGAAAGTGTGAGAAACTTTATCAAGGAAGCCATTTGAGCGCTCACCGAATTCCTTCAGACGAACAATAAACGTACCTTGGTCTGTACCCTGACCAGCAATGAAGTTATAACCAACGACCTGTGCCACATTAGCAACAGCAGGATTGTTCATAAGCATTTTGTTAATCTTCTCAGACATTTCCTTTGTGCCCTGCATACCTGTACCGGCAGGCATCGACATGGTTACGAATATCATACCCGTGTCTTCATCTGGCACAAGACCTGTCTTTGTAGTCTTCATGCTTACGCCAAGAACAACTATACCCAGTACTACTATGACGCCAGTAACAATACGATGGTTGATAATCTTCTCAACACCCTTTTGGTACTTCTTCTGCAATTTCTCATA
>CAZPNJ010000187.1:828-4241 GCA_964587765.1 uncultured Prevotella sp. | reverse complement strand
TGATAATCGACAGTATCAGGTTGGTGTTGCCCAGCCAGCAGAACACATAGTCGAAGATGCTGAGGTCTTCGTTTTGCATACGGCGCGTTATGCCGTGAGAGAAAGGCGTCAGCACCACGCAGTGTACGTCGGGCGAGAGGGCTTTAACCTGTCTCGCCACGGTGAAAGCGTCGTTGTCGGCATTGCCCGGCATACATATCACAAGGTCAACATTGGTTGACTCCAACACCTGCGATGCTTCGTCGATGGTGCTGACTTGGGTAAACGTCGGTGGGTATCTAAGTCCCAGCTCCATGTATTCGTTATACACCTTTTCCTCAATGCGACCGTCGTCTTCCAGCATAAATGCGTCGTAGGGGTTTGCTACTATCAGCACATTGTAGATGCGGCGCATCATAAGGTTGGTAATCGTTACGTCTCTGAGGTAAAACTTACTCCATTCTTGTGGTATGTTCTCTTTCATGTTGGTGCTGTTATGGGGTGGGGTGATGCTATTTGTGTTATGTTGTGTGTTGCCGTCAGCCGAGGGGCTTAGTACATACTCTCTTTCTTTGCTTTTACGACTTGCCAAACGGCACCGAACAGCACAAAGAACAGGGCTATGTATAATAGCACGTTGTATGACGTAAGACCGGCGAAATAAAATACCACGAACAGCATTACGCCAAGGCAAATAGATAATATGCCGAGATTGTTGCGTATCATTATTTAATGTAAATCTTATATCCCTTTATGCTGCCCGGAGCGCCCTGCTCCATGCGAGGCAGATATTCAAGTGCGGTTACGGTTTGCGTCTTGCCAAGGTCGATAATCAGCAGGTGAGGCATCTGTGCGCCATTCTCTGTCTGCCAATAGGTGCTCTCTTGCAGATCGTAAACCTTGTCGCCGGTGTGATTGCCGTGGTCGGCGTCTTCTGAGTCGGCATACTTTGTGGTCCATGGCTCGCGAGATATTCTCTTGCCGTCAGCACCCTGTAGATAAATCTCGGCAATAGCACTGATGTCGCTGCCGCTGTGGTTGCTAAGCGCTTCAATGCAGAGCAGACGGCCTTTGGCTGGCTTGTCAAACTTTATCGTCTGCCAACCGTTGCCAGCAGCGAAGTTGCCCTTTGCCACGGGAGTTGCGGAGTTAAGGTCGAGGCGGTCGCCTGGGTTGTTATGTTTGTTGCTCTTCTCCAGTTGCAGTTTGTTTAGTTCTGGCTTGTTCTGTCCCCATACTACTGTTTCTTTAGGGCCAACTACATCAAGTACTATAACTTCGTTCTTGCCCTTTTTCAGCCAGCAGCCCGGCACATAAAGCGTCTGCTGCGGACCGATGGACCAGAAGCGCCCCATGGCGTGGCCGTTGACAAAAACTTGACCCTTGCCCCAACGCTCAAAGTTGAGGAACGTGTCGCCCACCTTATTTATATTAAAGTAGCCACGATAATAGCCGGCTTTGCCGAGGTTAGTCAGGCGGTTATCGCCCTTTATTGTGAATGCCTTCTTTGTCGTGGCGTAGTCGTCGGGGATAATGGCGGTAGTCCAGCGCTTGAGGTTGTAAGATACTTCGTTGCCGTCAATGATAGCCTTGACAACGGCATCGCCTACAAGACCTTTGAAGTCCTTGATGGCACGTCCGAAGTTTATGCGACCCATTGCTTCAACAAGTACGATGAGTTCATCACCTTTCTTTGTAGCAGGCAACGTGATGCTTTTTTCGTTCTTTACTCGGTCGATAGTGCCAATCTTTTTCCCGTTCAAGAACACTTGTGCGTAGTCGTGGGCTTCAAGTGTGAGAGTGCTCTGCGTTGGAATCTCGGGCATCTTCTTCAAGTAAACAGCTGAACCCCATCCCATATCCATCTCCTCGAAGGTCATGAGGTTGGAGCGTGAGTCGTCCTTAAATATATAGTTTATGCCGTTCCAGATAGGAGCGAACTCAGTGAGTTGGAACTCTGGCACACTGATGACTGGGTAAGTCTTTGGCACAGATGGCAACTTCTTGTAAGAGTATTTCTGCATCGTTTTGCGCAGTTCCCAGAACTTCTCCGTTGGTTGACCATACTCATTGATAGGTGCGTCGTAGTCGTATGAGGTAACGTCGGGAGCGAACCCCGGCGAGTTAGCGCCAGCCCAGTGGCCGAACGATGTTCCGCCGTGAGTCATGTAAAGTGAGAAACTTATGCCCTTGGAAAGCATTTCGTCGATGCCTTCTACCATTGCCTTGGAGGGGCGAGTCTCGTGGCGTGCTCCCCATTTGTCGAACCAGCCACTCCAGAACTCAGAACACATTTTCGGAGCGTCGGGGCGCAGTTGGCCGAGGCGGCGGAACTCATGGTCGATGTTGGCACCCGTGCCGAAGTTCATAGTCCAAACGAGGTCGTCGAGTCCGTTCTTCTCGAAGTTGCTCGACCAGTCGCACTGAAACAGTGCCACCTTGTCAAAACCGCTGTCCTTAACGATGTCTCTAATGGCGCGAATGTATGGCTTGTCCTCGCCGTATGAACCGTATTCGTTCTCGACCTGCACCATGATGATAGGTCCGCCGTTTTGTATGGTCAGCGGTGCTAGTTGCTTACCCACCTCATGTTCAAACTTGCTAACGCGCTCCATGAAGTAAGGGTCTTGCTCACGCAGACGAATGTCTTTCTTCTTCAGCAACCACCATGGAAGACCACCCATTTCCCACTCTGCGCAGACGTATGGACCGGGGCGCACAATCACGTACATGCCATTCTTCTGAGCAAGTCGGCAGAATGCTGCCACGTCGTTGTTGCCAGTGAAGTCGAACTGTCCCTCTTTCTGCTCGTGAATATTCCAGAACACGTATAGGCAGAGGGTGTTCATGCCCAGTGCCTTGCACATCTTTATGCGCTGTTCCCAGTATTGGCGCGGTATGCGAGGGTAGTGTACCTCTGCCGCTTTTACCACAAATGGTTTGCCGTTAAGCAGGAACGTGCCCTTACCTACGGTGAAGTCGCCTTTCTTATTTGCTGCCTGAGCGCCGCTTATGCATAGCGCCAATAGCAAGGTTAAGATAATTCGGTGTAGTCTCATTATTCTTTTTATTTAGTTATGAATGTTGTTATCGAACGTGGTGCGAGAGTGGTCGTTCCGTCGCAAGTGCCTATTGGAAGCAGGCTCTCCGCTGAAACGTTTGACGTGCGATACGCTAACCACTTTTTCTTATCGTTGCCCAAACTAAGGTTGAAGTCTGCCTGTGAGTAGCCGTAGTTAATTGCCACTACCACCCACGAGCCGTCGGTATTGCGATAAGCTGAGCATAGTATGCCACGGTTGTCTGACTCGCCCTCAGTCACCAACTTGCTACTCTCGTCGTAGACGCTTATGTCGTAGCGTACTGCTCCTGGGCGCACAAAGCGGCTGTAGTTACCTATTGCCCACATCAGTTTTGAGTCAACTGGCGTGCCG
>CAZPNJ010000187.1:0-818 GCA_964587765.1 uncultured Prevotella sp. | reverse complement strand
TGCCGGTCTTCATTCCATCACGAGAGTAAACTCTGATTAGGTTATCTCTGTACTCACCGCCCACGGCGCGCCACCAGCTCCAGCTGCAAGCGTTGCCGAAAACAAGGTCGTGGTGAATGACACGCGCCACATACAGCGCCGTCTTCATTGAGTAGTCGTAGGGCATACCGCCACCTATCTCCTCGTCGTTTTGCATTATGCAGAGCTCAGTTTGCCAATAGCGTATGCCGAGCGAGTCAACCTTCCGCTTCAGGTCTTTGCGTATGGCGCGCATATAGTCGAGTGGTGTGTTTGTCCAATAGCTGTGGGCTGCTATCAGTGGCTCTACGTGGCTCAGTTTGCCAACGTATGTCTTTGTGCTGTCGGGGTTAAATAGTGTCTCAAGTGTGTTGCCGCGTTCCCACGAAGTGTTGTGTATGCCGAGCAGACAGCGCAAATCCGAACTTTCGTTAAGTATGATGTGTGTAGTTTGTTTCTCACGGGTCAGTTGTTTGTCCAGCTCTTTCGCCAAACGAACTATCTCACGGTTGGTTGCTGGACTGCCCTCCTGCTTAGGGCCTTGCCAGTTCCAACTGCCGTCGGGCTCGTTCACGGGGCTTATGTAGTCAATGTGTACGCCGTCGTGCTCCTCTATGCCTCGCACCGCCTTGGCTATGTACTGCGCAAAGTCATCGTAGCAGTCGGCTTTCAAATTTATGTCGCCGCCACGTCCTGTGTTGGTTGCCCAGCCGTTCTTTGTGAACTGCACCGGTGCGGAGTTACAGAATGCCAACAAGTATGGCACGCCACGCTCTTTTGCCATTTTCAGAAATGTGCGC
>CAZPNJ010000186.1:3818-4271 GCA_964587765.1 uncultured Prevotella sp. | reverse complement strand
TAGGGGCTGAGGGCTGCCCCTGAGCGCCTGTGCCCATCTGCGCATGGCCGTTAGCGCCCATTTGTCCGTGCCCCATAGCCGATTGTCCGCTGCCGTTAGCGCTCATTTGTCCGTGCCCCATAGCCGATTGTCCGCTGCCGTTAGCACCTATCTGAGCCGAACCGTCATTGTTAAACAAATCAAGAGCGTCTGACGATGAGCCAGCCGTGCCGGCCTCGCCCATAGCAGCGCCAGAGCCGCCCGCTGAGCCGTCAGCACCGGTTAAGCCGCTATTACCGTCAAAAAACATGGGCTCTTTTCCGTATAAAAGCCAGTCAACGTTGATGTAAGGAAATTTCTCCCTTATGGCATCTATGTGGTTTATGGTCGGTTTGGTGCGGTCGTTTAATATGCTGCTAAGCGATGCCGCTGAAATTCCAATTCAGCAGGGTAATTGAGAAGAGCCCAAGGCTG
>CAZPNJ010000186.1:0-3774 GCA_964587765.1 uncultured Prevotella sp. | reverse complement strand
ATAATCGAAACTATGTTTTTTAGTGATTAACTACTGTTTGGGCTGAAAAATCAGCTGTTTTATTGATTTTGCAAATGTAAAGCTAAAAATTTATATTTGCAACTTTTTATTCGATATTTTACATTTATTATATTTATGTTTGTATTTGTATATTTATTTAGATTCATAAATACGGTAGTAAATTACCGTATTTATATTTACAAACCTAATAATTAGGCGTAAAAACGTGGTTAAAGTGTTTCTTTTGAATAAATTCCTATTCAGTTGGCTTTGTATAGGTTATATTTACTAAAACACCCCTAAAAACCTGCATTTATGCAAAAAATTGGGGGTTTTCGGGGTTTTTAGCCCGTGGTTTTGTAGAAAAGTGTTAATACAAGGCTCAAAATCAACGTTTTATAGCGAGCCGAGTGTTTTGCATAAATATGCATTTTGGTTTATGAAGTTAAATTTCATGTTTATATTTTGCCATTTTACCAATCAAAAGTTGCTTATTCGGGCTAAACATTTATAAATATAAATAAACATGAATTTATACAAAACGAAACTTTCATATTTCAATATTAACAAAACCAAATCTTAACGAACGCTAACTCTAAATTTCGCCCTCCCGAAATTGGCGAAAATCGCCAAAATTGCGCTGTTTACGACCGACTGAACAGTTGGTTAAATCCATCGTCATTCTCGTGAAGCGAAAATTCACATAACTGATATTATCTCAACGTTTTAAGCCCCAAAATCGAGTTCGCGCGAATTTTGAAAATTCGGCGCTTTTTGCGAGTTTTCATTCGTAAACAGGACTTTTTCGACAGCAAAACGCGCCACCTACCCCACCATTTTATTTACAAAATCGGCGGTTTTACCTCTTCGTGAGCGCGATTTTTCAAACTCACCTCTACCCTCGCCCAAAATTTTACGATTCTCGGAATGGCATTTTTTGTTCGGTTTCATCTTTTCAATCATACAAGATTACGAGCTGGATAATATAAAATGAAATAAATCGGATAATATAAGATGGAATAAATCGGATAATATAAGATGGAATAAATCGGGATGAAGATTCCTAACGCTCTTCATCCCGATTCTTCATTTACACTCTTTCCAACATTATTTGGAAAGCACTTTTTTTCATGTCAATTTGTACCATCCTATCAGTCGCCAATAATATTGTTAGCGTCTTCATAAGCTTTAATTACTGTCTGAACCGAATCAGATGGAACATACTCTACACCACTCGTAAGCATATTGCCTAACTCAATATGCTTTACTTGGCTGCCGTCAGCCCTTGTTTCAATTCTGGTACCAACCTTTCCATAAAATGGCTGAAAATTGACGTAAGCGCTCTTAATAGTGTCATAGCCAACTTTTCTTGGGTCTTTCGCACTTACGCCATTCAGGTTAAGAGAAAAATACCCTATGCCATCTAATGATACCGTCTTCGAATCAAGCAACTGGTCGTGCATGACTTCAGCCAACTCTGAAAGCACCGCAAGAATATCACTACGCTTTACCGTGCAGTTACGCTGTATAAGTTCAGCTATCTGGTTTGTTTTAATAGTGCTCTTATGAAGCGCGCGAGCGTAATAATAGCCCTTTTTTTCGCCATCAATGTTAACTTGACAAAGTTTGTATTCTACTGCCATGTCTCATTTACCTCCTTTCCGCTACTTTAATTATACTTTAGCCAGCCGTTCCTGTAGCTTGTCGCGTACTGAGCTATTTCTTCAGTTGCAAAATTATGGCAAAAAGATGCCCCATCAAAATCATAATGGGGCATCTTTTTATTCTAAATGGGGCATATTTATTTAGGGTGTTTTCAAACCGCTGTAGATGGCTTTCAAATCGGGGAAAAGATTGTCTAAGACACTCAAATTCTGACTTGACGTTACGCTCTCTTCATATTGTTTTTTGTACGCATTTACGAGTATATCACCATACTTGTTACGCATACGCCTTTCAATTTCTTCCGGCGTGAAAACATCTGGTAATAGTTCCTTTAAAAGTTCAGTTTCACTGCCTGGCTTCTCTCTCATTCTATGGCAATATTTCCATATTATACTATTCTGCGTGTACTCATAGTCAGAACCTCGACATCGCCTTTTGTTGCACTTTGACTTCAGACATGGGGGCAACCTGATGTCAAACACCTCGTTTACCAGCCTCTCCAGTTCACCTATTTTTATAGGCTTTCCGTCACTGCCTTTCATTTTCTTACTGCTGTAAATGGCATAGGTTACTTCGCATAAATCAGTAACGTCACCGTTCCATCTGGTTTTTAGTTCGCTGCGCAAGATTGGCTCCATTACACCCGCAAATGCCTCTTGTATGTCATCGAGCTCAGTTACACTTAAATTGAAAAAAGTTTTTTTTCGCATATTTTTTATAATTTGTAAGTTAATATCCTCACTTTCTTTTCTCTCAACAAGAATTTAGATTCGCTATCTAAATAATGAGGCCTTTGCGTGCAAATATACATTTTTTGTCTAACCCCACAAAGAAACCTGCAAAAAAAATAAAAAAAATAAATTATTGAGACACCTATTCACTCATTTTCGCACTGAGAAAAACAGTTTGCGAGCAAGCCCGCCACATAACATTCGTTAATAAAAGACACTATATACGCGACATCTGATTTAACACTTGAAAAATCTGAAAATCAGCCTCACAAATTGCACAAACACTCTCTTTTGTGCAAGTTTTTACGTTGCTTAATCACACAAAAAAAGAGAGTTTTCAACGGCAAAAAATTCTTCTTATAAAGAACGAAAAACTCTTCTTTATAAGAAGAATGAAAATCATCATTTATGAAAGGCAACGGCATTTCCCAGAATCGCTTCTAACCTGTTGCATAACACTAAGTTATAATAACAGTGCGAATTTCGCGATTTTGCGAAGCAATTAGTCCGCCGTTAATTTCTGCGACATTCTACCGTATTTTCGGCAAATCGGATTTAACATTTAAGAGTAAACAAATGCAAAAATAAAACATGTCGCAATGCGCATTACGCATTGCGACATGTTGATGACCGTTAGGGAATAATTGAGAATTTACTTCACATACCGCAGCAGAAACTCTTCGGCGGTTTTCAGGAAGCGGTCGTGCCCGCGGGCGTTGAGGTGGGCGTGGTCGTGGCGACCTTGATTCTGGAAGTATTCGCGGCGGAAGTCGTCGCTTTGGGGGCGAATGCCACCATAGCGGGCGCTGTCAAAGAATGGGATGCCGTTTTGGCCGCATACGTCGCGCATGGCGTCAACCACCTGTTGGCGGTTAGAGCCTTGGAAGTGGTCGGTTGTCCACGGGCCGAAGAACACTATCTGCGCCGTTGGATAGCGGCTGATGAGCCCTTGGCAGAGCGTGTCGAGGTTCTGTCGGAACCGCTCGATGGTGATGAGCGTGTCAGCGCCCTCACTAAGCCGCTCAGCGTCGTTGTGACCGCCAATGACGATTATGTAGTCGAGGTCGGGGCGCATGTCACGGTAGCGGTGATAGACGCCCGTGCCCCATCGCTTGAGGTCGATGGTCAGGCAGTTGCCGTTGCGCCCGTAGTTATAGTAGTTCATGTGGTGCTTGCGGGCGAATTTGTAGTGCCACGTCAGGCTAACGGGCTCTCGGTGGTTTTTAACGTAGCTGTCGCCTATCACGCCTATGTTTTTGCCCCTGAGCGGGTCTTTGCCCCTTGCCATCAGGTTGGCGGCGAGCGTCATTGGCAGCAGCATTACGATTAGAAGGAGTATTTTTTTCATTGTGATTGTCGTGCGTTGATTTCAGTGTGT
>CAZPNJ010000185.1:0-4280 GCA_964587765.1 uncultured Prevotella sp. | reverse complement strand
GATAATAGAGGTTCTCAGCAGTGATGTTGTTTAGCACTTCATCGAGATATTTCTTTGCCTCATAGCGAGCCATTGGCAGGTCGTGAAGCAAATAGTTGCCACAGTCAGCTGGAGCAGCACCTGGCACTTCGCCTTCATATCCAGCAACAAAACGGAAAGTGCGCTTCATAAGTTCAACAATATCCTCTGACTTCAAATCACCCCTTAACAATAGATAGTTACCAGTTAGGCAACCCATAGGCCCCCAATAGATAACACGCTCTTTCCATTCTTTATCGTTGCGTAGATACGTTGCCGCAAGATGCTCTATAGTGTGGATAGCGCCTTGATGTAATGCAGGTTCACGATTGGGCTCTTTCATGCGAATGTCGAAAGTGGTGACAACTTCACCGCCGACATTATCCTTACGACTTACATATATGCCACGCTTCAACTGAGTGTGGTCGATAGTAAAACTTGGTATCTTTTCCATTTTAAATATTTAATTATTTCCCCTTTAGTTCGGTATAGCAGTGAGCAACGCGCCAGAAAGCCGTGATATTTGCAAGAACGGCTATTAAGAGCATTGCGCCAAACAATATCCACAAATTACCTAAAGCTCCCGCTAATATAGCACCAACGGCAGTGACTACTACGCGCTCCGGGCGTTGCATAAGTCCTACCTTACATTCTATATTCAGTCCTTCGGCACGCGCTCTTACATAACTAACCATAACAGAGCCTATCATTGCGGCGAAAGTTATAATCTCGCTCCACATCCAGCCTGCCTTACCAAAGAAGAAAGTTATGCCGAATAGTGTAACGAGTTCGCTGTAGCGGTCGAGCGTTGAATCCCATAACGCTCCAAACGTGCTGCTCATATTGCCCACGCGAGCCAGTCTGCCGTCCATCATATCAAAGATGCCTGCAAACAAAATTATGCCACCGCCCCACACAAGCATACACATGCTGTCCTCTTCATGTATGCCGCCATAAACAAAACATGCCGCAGCAACGATGTTCAGCACAAATCCCATTGTGGTTATGAAATTAGGCGTTATGCCCACACGAATCATTCCGTTTATCAGCGGATTGATTATCACGTAAATTATCTTCTGAATAAATGTTCTGTAGTCCATATTGTGAAAATATAATTATTAATTGCGCATTGCACATTGTGAATTGTTACTTCGTTCCATTAAACACATATAGCCTATGCATCTGATAATTCCATACCAAAGCAACAACAATAGCTACTACCTCCTTTACTATTACAAACGAAATGGCTGTAGCCTCTGTTAAAGCGAAAGTGCCCAGCGTGTTAAGTATTATGTTGACACTCCACACCATAAGATATCTGAAAGCGATAGAGCGTTTGCGCCGCCCATCATGAGAGAATACCCATTTATAATTTATGGTACAGTTGAGTATGCCGCCAGCCAAAGCGCCTATAAAGGTGGCATAAACATACCAAACATCAAAGAAAACTGCCAGAAATATCGTTACGGCATAGTCCAGTATTGACGAAAGCCACGACGATAATTGCGCCTTGCTGAAGGCTTTCATTGCGTGTTTTATATCAACCATCTTACAATAATTAAAACTATTAGGGCGTAAACGCCGGCGAGAATATCATCTGCCATTACCCAAAATGCCCCGACCTTGTTGTCCAATCGTCTGATGCCTAATGGCTTTAATATATCAAAAAAGCGAAATAAGGCAAATGCGGCAAAGCCATAACCAAGACTTCCCGTAGGACAAGCGAGCAATGCTATCCATGTACCAACCATTTCGTCAACAACCACACGGCTTGGGTCATTACCCCAAATGGGCATAAGTCGAGCCGTTGCCCAAGTGCCTAATATCGTAAACACTATCGCCAACGAAAGGGTTATTACAAAAACATTAACATTAAACAGACAAATAAACAACCATATCAATAAAGCAAGGAAAGAGCCTGCCGTACCAGGTCCCCAAGGCCAATAGCCACTACCAAAGCCTGTGCCTATAACAATGGGCAAAAATAGTTTGTTTGTCATATTTGTCATACTTGTTTGCAAAATTACGCAAAAAACATAAATAAGCAAAAGAGAGACTTTGTTTTTATTAGATAATCATTATCTTTGCCAAGCAAATAATTGATAAGAATGAAACGTTTAGCGTTGATTATTATATATATACTGGGGGCAATAACTGTTGTCCAAGCTCAAATTACAGGCAAAATAGTTGACGAGCATGGAGAGCCGGTGTCATTTGCCAGCGCCATGTATAAAGGTCATCATATAGCTGCCGTAAGCGATATTGACGGTAATTTCAGCATAGAGCGCCATAATGGTTGGGAACTTACGCTGTCGTGCGTTGGCTTTCGTTCGCAAACGATTATGGTAACCCCAAAGATACAACACCTTAACATAAAGTTAAAGGAAGATTCGCGCTATCTTAACGAAGTTGTAGTTAAGACTAAGCACGGACGCTATAACCGTAAAAACAACCCTGCGGTAGAACTTATGAAGCGCGTTATTGCGGCGAAAAAGGAAACTAAGCTTGAAAACCATGACTTCTACCAATACAATAAATACCAAAAGATAACAATGTCGCTCAACAACATTAAGGCAGACAGCCTTAATGGGATATGGGGCAAGCCGTGGGTAAGAGAACATATTGAACTTAGCCCTTACAACAACAAACTGATATTGCCCGTGTCGGTTGACGAAACGGTAAGTCAGCATATCTATCGTAAAGACCCATCTTCCGAGAAAGATATTATTAAGGCACAACGTTCTGATGGCTTGAACAACCTGCTTGAGACAGGCGATATACTTAATGCTATGCTTAAAGAGGTGTTTACCGATGTTGACCTTTACGACAACTATATACGCCTGTTGCAATTTACATTCCTCAGCCCTATTGGTGATGGTGCGGTAAACTTCTATCGCTACTACATAATGGACACGGTTTATGTTGATCGTGACCTGTGCTATCATTTAGAGTTTATGCCCAACAATCAGCAAGACTTCGGCTTCCGCGGTGAGATATACATTCTCGCTGATTCTACGCTACATGTAAAGCGATGCGAATTGACCATTCCGAGACGTTCTGATGTGAACTGGGTAAAATCAATGAAATTGACACAGGAATACACAAAACTGTCTAACGGCGAGTGGGTGCTAAGCATTGATGATATGGCAACCGAGTTGGAAATAATATCAGCCTTTTCACAAATGCTTGTGGTTAGAAACACACGCCTTACAGACTATGCTTTTGATGAATTGCCCAAACAGTTGTTCAGAGGCAATGCTAAGGTAAAGCATGATGTTGACGCACTGATACGTGATGAGGCATATTGGAATCAATACAGAGCGGTAGAGCTAACGCCTGCCGAGAGTTCCATGGACGCTTTTATTCATCGTGTTGAGCAGTCAAAAAACTATGCGTGGCTCATATTCTTTGTGCGTGCTTTTGTTGAAAACTATGTTGAAACAGGCTCTATGAAGACAAAGAGCAAGTTTGACTTCGGTCCTGTAAACACGGTTATCTCAAACAACTTTGTTGACGGTTACCGCCTGCGTGCTTCAGGCAGAACCACTGCGCACCTTAACAAACATCTGTTCTGGGAAGGCTTCTATGCTTACGGCACAAAGTCGCACAAGAGTTATTACGACTCAAGACTGACCTACAGTCTTAACCGCAAGAAGAACGTGCCGTTTGAGTTTCCGCAACGCAACATTATTTTTGAAAGTTCTTATGACCTTATGTCGCCAGCCGATAAATTTCTTGTCCACAACAAGGATAATATGTTTATGTCGCTTCGTGTGCAAAAGGTAAGACAGATGTATTTCTATAATCGCCAGAAACTGACGTTCAATTACGAAACTGACTGGGGACTGCGCTATCATCTGTCACTAAAGGCTGAGAGCAATGAACCGACGGGCGACTTGTATTTTCAACGCATGGCTAATAATCCATTATTTACCACCGAGCCACTTATAAAGAAGATACGCACTACCGAACTAACAACTGGTTTAACATGGAATCCCGGACAAACATATGTAAACACCAAACAGCGTCGCATGCCATTAAACTTCGACTCGCCTGAGATTACGTTTAAACACACTACAGGTTTCAAAGGCTTCCTTGGTGGTGACTATCGCTTAAATATTTCTGAGATAAGTCTTTATAAGCGCTGTTGGCTTGGCAGTTGGGGCAATTTCGATATTTACACCACACTTATGTCACAGTGGAACAGAGTACCATTCCCATTGTTGCTGATGCCTCCAGCTAACCTTACCCTTCTTGAAGAA
>CAZPNJ010000184.1:0-4280 GCA_964587765.1 uncultured Prevotella sp. | reverse complement strand
GTACTACAAGCGATTTTTACGTGCCGGTTTCATGAGCATGAGCCCTAAAGACGGCAACGTTAAGGCATACGTGGGCGGACTGAACTATAACCACTTCATGTACGATATGGTTATGGAGGGTCGCCGACAGGTGGGTTCTACCATCAAGCCATATCTTTACGCACTGGCTATGGAGAATGGTTTCTCGCCATGCGACAAGGCTCCGAACGTTCAGCAGACATACATCGTGGCTGGACAGTCGTGGACTCCACGCAACGCCAGTCGCAGTCGTTACGGACAAATGGTTACGCTGAAATGGGGACTGGCTCAGTCTAACAACTGGATTTCGGCTTACCTCATGAGCAAGCTCAACCCTCAGCAGTTCGTTAGCCTGCTCAACGACTTCGGCATAAACAATCCCGACATTCACCCTTCTATGGCTCTGTGTCTTGGGCCTGCTGAGGTCAGCGTGGGCGAAATGGTTTCTGCCTATACAGCATTCGTAAACCATGGCATTCGCACTGCCCCACGATTTGTTACTCGCATCGAGGACAGCGATGGCAACACCATTGCCACGTTCCAGCCTCGCATGAACGAGGTAATCAGCGAAGAGAGTGCCAACAAGATGCTTGTGCTGCTCAGAGCTGTCATTGACGAGGGCACAGGCCGACGCATTCGCTTCAAGTACAACATTGAGGGCGAGATAGGCGGAAAGACTGGCACCACCAATCGCAACTCTGATGCCTGGTTCATGGGCATTACGCCCGAACTGGTTAGTGGCTGCTGGGTAGGTGGCGAGGATCGTGACATTCACTTCGACACAATGAATATGGGACAGGGCGCAACCATGGCTCTGCCTATATGGGCTTACTATATGAAGAAGGTGTATAGAGACAAGTCTCTACCCTATTCGCCCGACACTAAATTCGACGTTCCATACGATTTCAACCCCTGTGCCACAGCTGACGAGGGCGGATTCGACGAGTTTCGCATTGAAGAGGTTTACGAATAGCCCTACAGCAGGCAACTCTTTGGTTTCCAATTTGATTTACATCAACAAATGAGCCAAAATCTAACTTTTCCGTGCGAATTGTTTGCGTACACAGCAATTCCAGCGTACCTTTGCATCATCAAAAGGTTAATAGATTGTTTAGGTTAGTAGTAATAGATTTAGGTTTTTAGTTATTTTTGAGGTAAACAAAGCGTTGTTTAACAGGGTAACCAATGAAGACGTGAGTCTTCTTTGACTTAGAAAGAAAAAGTTTAGGTTACATAAAAAAAGGATGAAGCTTATCGCTCCATCCTTTTTTATTTTTAATTGCGCATTGCGAATTACGCATTGTCACGTGTTGATGACCGTTAGGGAATAATTGTTCATTGTCACGTGTTGATGACCGTTAGGGAATAATTGTTCATTGCAACGCCGAATTCCATTTCAATGCTCTTCACGTCTGCCTTGAACTCTTTCTCCAACATCATGCGACGACCTACCTTCGTGCAGCTGTGTATTACAGTGCTGTGGTCTCTGCCACCGATGCTGCGACCTATTCTGCTGGCAGGCTGGCCAGTGTATTTGTTTGCCAAGTACATGCTCACCTGACGAGCTGTTACAATCTCGCGCTTGCGACTTGAGCTGTTCACAGCCTCAATGGTTATGTTATAGTGCTGACAAACGGTCTTCACAATCTCGTTAATGCTCAGAGGCTCGTCGTTTACCTTAACTGTACGCTTTACCACCTTGCGAGCGAGGTTCAAGTCTATCGGGCAGTTGCCATTGATACTATATGCCAACAGCGAGTTTATGGTTCCTTGCAGGTCTCTTACGCTGCCATTCTCCGTTTCCGCAATGTATTTCACCACATCTTCTGGCAACTGCGTGCCATCTTTGCGCATAAGGCTGTGAATGATGTCCACGCACAACTCAATGTTTGGCTTCTCCAGCTCAGCCACGATACCACACGAGAATCGTGTCAGCAGTCGGTCAGGCATACCCTTCAAATCAACCGGTGGACGGTCGCTGGCAAGTATTATGCGCTTGCCGTTCAGGAACAGGTGGTTGAATATGTGGAAGAATGCCTGCTGGGTCTTCTCCTTGCCTATCCACTCCTGTATGTCGTCAATTATCAGCAGGTCTATTTGCTGATAGAAGTTTATAAAGTCGTTGATGTTGCCTTTCAGCGAAGCTGACGTAAACTGGCTCTGAAACAGATATGCGCTGATATACAGCACGGTGGTCTGTGGATAGAGCTGCTTTACTCTCACGCCAATGGCATTTATAAGGTGAGTCTTGCCACAGCCCGATGGTCCATACACGAACAGAGGGTTAAACTGTGGCTTTGTCGGGTGCTCGGCTATTGACATTCCGATAGAGCGAGGCAATCTGTTGCTGTTGCCCTCTATGTAGTTATCGAATGTGTAGCTCGACTTCAAGTTTGGATTTATCTTCTGCGGAGCGGCTGCGTCAAGTACGCTTGGCGACTGGTTGGCACGAGTGGTTGGTGCCATCTCAATAGTCTTGTCCTTAGGCTCCGACTCTACTGTCAGTGTTTGCTTATTCTCCTTATCCGCTAAAATCTTGTAAGCTAAATTTGTTCCTTTACCAAAAAATCTGTCCAGCGACTTTCTGAGCAGTTCAGGGAACTTCTCATCCAAATATTCATATACGAATGGACTGGGCACACCAAGCACAACCATCTTACCGGCTTCGTCGTACGAAACGAAGGCAGTTGGTCTGAACCATGTTTTATATGTATGCTCTCCGACATTTTGGCGTATAAACGCAAGACAATGTTCCCAGAGTTCTTTTGGACTTTCTGTCATATCTTCATATTTTAGCGGGTTAGGATTCCTAATTCAAAGCAAGGATTTCCAAAATTGTTGCGATTGCAAAATTACTAAAGAAATCAATAACATGCAAACGAAATCTTTCTTCGCCCGAAGCAAACGACTTCTTTAAAAGTCTTAAAACCAACATATTACCACATCAGACCAACAGCCCATCCCCCATGACCTGTTGCAAAAGTGAAACGCTTTATCTTTCAACGTCTTAGCCACTTTTACCCAATAACGAACCCGCAAAGGTGAAACATCTTTGCGGGTTGCTTTTCGAGTGTTATTTTCTAAAGAGTTATACGTTATGTCGCGAGTGTGAAACGTAGTGACGTTATATTTGAAAAACTTTTAAATTAGGCTTTTGCATAATTATTTTTCTTTCTTACCAAACACTGAGAAATGTACATATCTCTTTGGGTGACTTTTCAGGTCAATCACCAGCGAATCGGCATGGCGCATGGTTGAGTTCAGGTTTGCGTAAAGCCCGTTGTCATTGATAAGCAAGCCCAGCGAGCCCTCGCCTCGGTTTATCTTGTCGGTAATCTGCTGAACGTTCTGAAGCGTCTGGTCAACCTCCGTGATGGTCTTCCGCACGTCTATGGCTGCAAGGTTGGCTGTCAGCTGCTCTGTGTTGGCGAGTGTGCCGTTAGCCTTCTTGGTCAGCGCAGGCACGTCTTTGTTAAGTTGTGCCAGCAGTGTGTTCAACTCTGCCGTTGATGTGGTCAGATTACCAGTTATCGTCTGCACGTTATGCAGCGACGCAGCTATGGCTGGGTCAGCCAGCAGCATGTTCAGACTGGTCATTATCGAGTCTAACTTGGGCAACATCTGCTCTATCGTTGGCACCATTGCCGACAGCTTGCCCATTGAGCCAACTTCCAAGCCACCATCAATGGTTTCGCCCGGCATAACCCTCTCGCGCATGTTGTTTGCCAACATCAGGTTCACCTTTACGTTGCCCATCAGGTCGCTTGATATCTCGGCGTAGCTGCCCTTTGGTATGCGCATGTCCTTTGATATTCTCACCTCAACCAGCGTTTTGTTCCGCTGAGTGTAGTCGTAGTTTATCTTTGACACCACGCCAACGGGGTATCCGTCAGCGAAGATGCGACTTGAGGCGCTCAGTCCACTTATGTTGTCAAACCTGATATAATACGTGTCTTCGTTTGAGAAAAGATTCATGCCCTTCAGAAAGTTCAGTCCGAAGAACAGCGCTATGGTGGCAACTATCGCAACTATGGCTATCTTTATTTCTTTCGTGTACTTTTTCATTGTCTCTCTTTATATATATATAATAATGTGTTAGTTATTATCGTATGTTTCTGCCTGCCTTAAACTCCGCTATGGCTTGGTTCACGTTCATGCGCTCGCCATTCTTGAAGGCTATGATGAATGCCTGTGGAAACTTGTCCAATATCTGTTTTCTCAGGCTATATATCTCCTTATAGTCGGTAGATGCGCCATAGGTG
>CAZPNJ010000183.1:0-4281 GCA_964587765.1 uncultured Prevotella sp. | reverse complement strand
GTTCTTACAGCTTTTTCTCAAGCCACTCTGCCAACACCTTTGCCATAGCCATCTTCTTTTGCTGGCTCGTTCGCGACAAACTATTGTCGTTGACGCTTGTTTTGTGGGCTTTGGTCAACGTTTACAGCCGCCTTTATCTTGGCGTTCACTACCCTTCCGATATTTTAGTGGGCTTCCTCTGGGGAACTTTCGTTGCAACGATGGTTTACTTCCTGTTCAACTATTTCTATAAGCGCATCACCACCAACGCAAGGCTCATTTCCGAAGAATACACCTCTACAGGCTATCAGAAAAGCGATTCACTGATTATAACAATAACGTTTGTCCTTACCATTATTTACTCTGTATTCACCACAATAATATAAAGGATTTATTTACTCAGTGTTTACGACTATAATTTAAGGATTTACTAAAACAAAATACAAAAACAGATGATTGATACAAAACACATACAGATAAGCGATTATAACTATCCGCTGCCCGATGAGCGCATCGCAAAATACCCTATGGCGGAGCGCGACCATTCAAAACTGCTTATATATAATAAAGGTGAAGTCAGCGACGACGCCTTTTATAACCTGCCGTCATATTTGCCAAAGGGCGCAATGATGGTATTTAACAACACAAAGGTTATTCAGGCTCGAATTCATTTCCACAAAGAAAGTGGCGCACTGATAGAGGTCTTCCTGCTTGAGCCAGCTTCGCCCACCGACTATGAGCTGATGTTTCAAACCACTCATCATTGCTCTTGGCTTTGCATGATTGGCAATCTGAAGAAGTGGAAGCAGGGGCAGCTTAAACGTGAATTCAATATTAAGGGTCACGAGTTCACCCTTACGGCAACCCGTCGCGAAGAGCACGGCACAAGCCATTGGGTTGACTTTGACTGGGACTCTGGTAAGGTTTCTTTCGCAGCGATTTTAGAGGCTGTCGGCGAGTTGCCAAGTCCTCCCTATCTTAATCGCAAGACTGAGGAAAGCGACCTCACCACCGATCAAACGGTTTACTCAAAGATTAAAGGCTCTGTTGCCGCCCCAACGGCTGGCCTGCATTTCACCGATAGAGTTCTCTCGGCGCTCGACGCTCAGGGCATTGACCGTGAAGAAATAACCCTTCACGTTGGCGCTGGCACTTTCAAGCCAGTTAAGAGTAAAGAGATTGAGGGCCACCAGATGCACACTGAATATATTTGCGTCAGCCGCCACTCGCTTGAGAAACTTTTAGCCCACGACGCTCAAACCATTGCCGTTGTCACCACCAGCGTTCGCACCCTTGAAAGTCTTTACTATATGGGAGCAAAACTTCACGAGAACCCCAACCTCAGCGAAGAGCAGCTTCACGTTAACCAATGGGAGCCTTACGACACCCACCCTACGATTACAGCCGTTGAAGCCATAAAGGAGTTAATATCTTATCTTGACCGAAACGGTATTAACGCCCTTCACTCAAGCACTCAGATAATCATTGCACCAGGCTATGAATACAAGATTGTGAAAATGCTGGTTACAAACTTTCATCAGCGATTACGCCCTGGCTCACGATTTCCGTTTCCTGAGTTATGGCGACAGTTCACTGCTTATTCCTTAACCACAAAAAGAGATTTTTCCATAAAAGCGAGGATTGATTCCTTAATCACAAAAGCTAAATAACATGACCGAAGGATTTATAAAAGTGGCAAGCGCTGTTCCCACCGTTCGCGTGACTGATTGCCGTTACAACACAGAGCAGATAAAAGCGCTCATTGACCAAAGCGAGGCTGAAGGCGTAGAGATTGTCGTCTTCCCTGAGCTTTGCATTACGGGCTACACTTGTCAGGATTTGTTTTTCCAACAAGCATTGCTCGCCGAGGCAAAAGCATCGCTTAAAGAAATCGCCGACTACACTGCCGGCAAGCGTCTGATAGCAATCGTGGGGCTGCCAGTCTGCGCCGACGGCTGTCTGTATAACTGTGCGGCTATCGTCAATGGTGGCGAGATTGAAGACTTTGTTACCAAGACTTTCCTGCCTAATTACAATGAGTTTTACGAACAGCGTTGGTTCACTTCGGCTGACAATATCTCAGCTCAGGCTATGCCACAATTCGAGGTTGACGGAAAGAAATATTTCCTCTGCAATAACAAGAAATGCTATCGCACACAAAGCGGAGTAAAGTTTGGCGTTGAACTCTGCGAAGACCTTTGGTCGCCCATTCCACCAAGCACCGAGCTTGCTTTGGCAGGGGCCGAAATTATCTTCAACCTGTCGGCAAGCAACGAACTAATTGGCAAGCACGATTATCTGCGCTCGCTGATAGCCCAGCAAAGCGCCCGCACCCTTTCGGCTTACGTTTACAGCAGCAGTGGCTATGGCGAAAGCACCCAAGACGTGGTTTACGGAGGCAATTCAATCATCTACGAAAACGGCAAGAAACTATCTGAGGGCAAGCGCTTCACAATGGAAAGTCAACTGATGGTTGCGCAGGTTGACACTGATTTGCTACACAGCGAGCGCTCAAAAAACACCTCGTTCCGCCTTGCGCAGAAGCACGTTAATGGCAGTGTCACTTGCCAACAGCTCAAAGACTTCTCAACCACAGTTGCAGCAGAGACTTCGGCTACAAAATCAGCTGCCAACAATGGTGAGGCAGACTTCAAGCTTACCCGCTACATAAACCCTCACCCATTCATTCCATCAAGCGACGATATGCGCCGCTCGTGCGAAGAAATATTCTCCATTCAGGTGATGGGCCTTGCCAAGCGCATAGAGCACACCCACAGCAAGCGTCTGATAATCGGCATCAGCGGAGGCTTAGACTCGACTTTGGCTCTTCTTGTTTGCGCCCGTACTTACGAAAAGTTGCACCTGCCACTGTCAGGAATCATAGGCGTCACTATGCCAGGTTTCGGCACAACCGACCGCACCTATAACAATGCCCTCTCGCTGATGCGCCACCTCGGCGTCACCATCAGGGAAATAAACATTGCCAAAAGCGTGACCCAGCACTTTGAAGACATTGGCCACGACGCCTCTGTTCACGATATTACTTACGAAAACTCACAAGCTCGCGAGCGCACCCAAATTCTAATGGATTTAAGCAATCAACTGGGCGGACTCGTAATTGGCACTGGCGATTTAAGTGAGTTGGCTCTTGGCTGGGCTACTTACAACGGCGACCACATGAGTATGTACGGAGTAAATTGCAGCATTCCAAAGACACTTATCCGCCACCTTGTGCAATACGTGGCTGATTATGAACTCGACGGCAAGGCCAAAGACACGCTTATGGATATTATTGACACCCCTATAAGCCCCGAACTTATCCCAGCCGACGAACAGGGAAACATCAAGCAAAAGACCGAAGATTTGGTCGGCCCATACGAGTTGCACGACTTCTTCATCTACAATTTCCTGCGCTACAACTTCCGTCCACGCAAGCTGTTCCTTATGGCTCAACGAGCCTTTGCCGGCGTTTACGACGATGCAACAATAAAGAAATGGCTTAAAACATTCCTGCACCGATTCTTTGCCCAGCAGTTCAAGCGCTCTTGCTTGCCCGATGGTCCTAAAGTGGGCACTGTCAGCCTCTCGCCTCGCGGCGATTGGCGCATGCCCTCCGACGCATCTGCCGCACTATGGCTCGAAGAAGCAGAGAATTTATAATAAACGGCTATCCGAGAAAGAAAAGTAATCATAAAGCTCAATGCTCAAAATTCAAAATAAACTATGCCCGAATCAAACAGCAAAACCACACGCCGCCCACGCAAGGCGGAGACGATTGACCCAACATACGCCCATCTGCAACCACAAGCATTAGAGCTGGAGACAGCCGTGCTTGGTGCGTTAATGATTGACAAAGACGCAATAATAGTTGTTTCAGACATCTTAAAGCCAGAGAGTTTTTACGACCCTCGCCACCAGAAGATTTATTCGGCCATAAGAACCCTCTTTGCCGAAAACAATCCTATTGATATAATGACCGTCACCGAGCAGTTGAAACGTGACGGAGTGGAAAAAGAAGTTGGAGGCTTGCCTTACATTATGCAGCTCTCCAATGCCGTTTCTTCATCTATATCGGTAGAATATCACGCAAAGATTATAGCACAGAAAGCCCTTGCGCGTGAACTTATCTCTTACTCTGGCAGAATTTCGTCAGCAGCCCTTGACCCAAGCGTTGATGCAAACGTGTTGATGCAGACAGCTGAAGGCGAACTCTTTGAGTTGTCTAAAACCAACATGAAGCAAGACTACACCGAGATTGACCCTATCTTATAGGAGGCAACCCTTGAATTACAAAAAGCCGCT
>CAZPNJ010000182.1:0-4302 GCA_964587765.1 uncultured Prevotella sp. | reverse complement strand
AACCCAGAGCAACTTTGGGAAACAACCATGAACCCTGAAACTCGTCTTTTGAAGCAGGTGACAATAGAAAACGCCGCAGATGCTGATGAGATATTCTCAATGTTTATGGGCGATGACGTAGAACCACGTCGAGAGTTTATCGAACAGAACGCAACTTATGCAAACATTGATGCATAACGCGCAGAATATAAAATCTAATTCAGAAGGGTGGAAAACATTAGTTTCTGCCCTTCTCTTTTTTGCGATTGGTGCGATTGGCGCAAGAGCGCAGGCGTTTCAGCCCAGTTGGATAAGCTGCCCCACAAGCGGTGAAGGGCAAGCGGTATATTTCCGCCGCTTGTTTCTTACCGCCACGCGCCCGGAAACGGCTTGGCTATCGGTGACATCGATGGGCAGATTTAAGATATATGTCAACGGAATGTGCGCAACCGACGGCTTGCCATTGCCGATGCGTGAACGAAATGAGGCGAAGGCATACACGCTGACGCTTAACGTAACCCGCTTTTTGAGAGCTGACAGCAACGTGGTGGCACTGATATACGCTCCAATAGCTGGCGACAGGGAGATTGCCGCCGCTGAGCCCCAGATAGCGATAAACTATTACGGCAAAGACGGCAACGGACAGAGTTTCTGCCATGCCTCTTCAACTGATTGGCTGTGTAAGGCGGCACCGCTATATATATATAAAGGTGGGGAATATGCCGATGGGCGAAAGAACCAATACTTGTGGCGCGAACTATACACCGACATAGCTACATGGCAAAGCGCGCAGCCCACAAACGGGCCAGTGGCAAGCGAAGAACTGCGGTCGTTTTACCAGACTGAGCGCATAACAAAGATAATACGTCCAAAATTCTTTGACCTGCAAGGCGACAGCGTGGTATATGACTTTGGTGACGGCTTTACCGGAAATGTGAGGTTGACAATGCGCAACGCACGACGGGGTGAGGTCATTCGTGTGGGTAATCTTGAATACGTCTGCTCTGGGGCTACCGATGAACAGGCATCGCTAATGTTTACTACGCAATATTGCCGTAAGGTGATAATATCGGGCAACAGGTTGTTTAACCGCTCGCACATAACAAACGTAGAGGGAATTGCGATAGAGCCCGTGTGGCATAAATCATACAGATACTAACAAAACAGGAAGATATGAAGATATTTGCAGTTGGCATGAACTATGCCAAACATAACATTGAACTGGAGGGGCGAGACTTTAAGCCGGAGCGACCAGTGATATTCATTAAGCCAGACTCGGCATTGCTGACTCACGGCAAACCGTTTTTTATACCCGACGACCTCGGCAGAATAGAATATGAAACCGAGATAGTGGTGCGCATCTGCAAATTGGGAAAAACCATTCCACAGCGTTTCGCCCGCCGCTATTACGATGCCGTGACTGTAGGTATAGACTTTACAGCCCGCGAACTGCAAGAGAAGTTGAAGCAGCAAGGACATCCGTGGGAGATGTGTAAAGGCTTTGATGGCTCGGCGGTTATTGGCGACTGGGTGAGCCTTGACAAGTTCTTGGACGTTCAGGCGCTGCACTTTCACCTTGACATTAACGGCAAAACCGTGCAGGAAGGCTGTACCAGCGATATGCTGTATAAGGTAGATGAACTTATAAGCTACGTCAGTCGCTATTTTACACTGAAGACTGGCGACCTGCTATACACGGGAACACCGTCTGGCGTAGGCGCGGTAAACATTAACGACCACCTTACAGGATATATCGAAGACCGCAAACTATTGGAATTTAACTGCAAGTAAAATCGCTTATACAATGATAAACAAAAGCGGATATGCCTTTTGACATATCCGCTTATTTATATTATAATAATGTGTAATGCTCTTAGCAAACCTGTGAACCAGGCTTTACCTCACGGTCAACTCTCGTTACGGCAAGGTTGCCATCAAAGTTTTCGGCAGAAAGAATCATGCCTTGACTTTCTATGCCCATGAGTTTGCGAGGGGCAAGGTTGGCGATAAAGCAAACGTCCTTACCGATAAGCTCCTCTGGGTTATAGTATTTTGCTATGCCTGAAACAATGGTGCGGTCGGTGCCTGAACCATCGTCAATGGTGAACTTCAGCAGTTTGTTTGCTTTCTTCACCTTTTCGCAGTTCTTGATATGGCCAACGCGTATGTCAAGTTTCTCAAAGTCAGAGAAGTCAATAACTGGCTTTATCTCTTTTGCCTTGTAGTTTGCAGCCTCGTTAGCCTTCTTTGTGTCTTCAAGTTTCTTGAGCTGAGCGTCGATAACTTCATCTTCAATCTTCTCGAACAGTAATGATGGCTCTGCCAACTGCTGACCTGCTTTAAGAATGTCGGTAGCACCAAGCTGCTCCCACTCGAAACTGTCAACGTTAAGCATGCCACGCAATTTCTTGCTGCTGAAAGGAAGGAATGGCTCAAACACGATGGCGAGGTTGGCAACTAATTGCAATGAAACGTAAAGAATGGTTTCAACGCGCTTAGGGTCGGTCTTCCAAACGTGCCAAGGTTCGCAATCGGTAATATATTTGTTGCCAATGCGCGCCAAGTTCATAGCTTCTTTCTGGGCGTCGCGGAACTTATAGTTGTTGAGCAACTGCTCTACACGAGCCTTTACGCCAGAGAGTTCTTCAAACACTTTCTTGTCAACGTCTTGCTGTTCGCCGCATGCCGGTACAACTCCACCCCAATATTTCTTGGTGAGTTGCAGCGCACGGTTTACGAAGTTGCCGTAAACGGCTACAAGTTCGTTGTTATTACGCTCTTGGAAATCTTTCCATGTGAAGTTGTTGTCCTTTGTCTCAGGAGCATTTGCCGTAAGCACGTATCTTAATACGTCTTGTTTGCCCGGCATGTCAACAAGATATTCATGCAACCAAACAGCCCAGTTGCGTGAGGTGCTAATCTTATCATTTTCAAGGTTCAGGAACTCGTTGGCAGGAACATTGTCAGGTAAAATATAGTCTCCATGAGCTTTAAGCATGGTTGGGAAGATAAGACAGTGGAAAACTATGTTGTCCTTGCCTATAAAGTGAACAAGGCGTGTGTCCTCATCTTTCCACCATTTCTGCCAATCGCCCCATTTCTCTGGGTCTTTCTCGCATAACTCTTTGGTGTTACTGATGTATCCGATAGGAGCGTCAAACCAAACGTAAAGCACTTTGCCGTCAGCTCCCTCAACAGGTACAGGTATGCCCCAGTCAAGGTCTCTGGTCATGGCGCGTGGTTGCAGGTCCATGTCAAGCCAACTCTTGCACTGACCATAAACATTTGGACGCCACTCTTTATGGCCTTCCAGTATCCACTGCTTCAGCCAATCCTGATATTTGTTTAATGGTAGATACCAGTTCTTGGTCTTTTTCAGTACAGGTGCTGAACCGCTAATGGTAGAGTGGGGGTTGATAAGCTCTAATGGGCTAAGGTCGCTACCGCACTTCTCGCACTGGTCGCCGTATGCCTGATTGTGGCAGTGAGGGCACTCGCCTACAACATAGCGGTCTGCCAAGAATTGGTGAGCCTCTTCGTCGTAAAGCTGTTCGCTCTCTTTTTCTATAAGTATGCCTTTGTCGTAAAGGTCACGGAAGAATTTGCTTGCCAGTTCACTATGTTTGTCGCTTGTAGTACGGCTGTAAACGACGAAACTGATACCGAACTCTTCAAAACTGTCTTTAATCATTTTGTGGTAACGATCTACCACTGCCTGCGGTGTGATACCCTCTTTGCGAGCTCTAATGGTAATTGGCACACCATGTTCATCGCTTCCGCCGATAAACATTACAGGAATATGTTTCAAACGAAGATATCTAACATAGATGTCGGCAGGAACATAAACACCTGCCAAGTGACCTATATGTACGCCGCCGTTAGCGTAAGGCAGCGCTGAGGTTACGGTAATGCGCTTGTACTTTTTTTCTTCCATTCGCTTTGTTTTTTGATTTTCAGCTGCAAAAGTAATAAAAACCAATGAAAATGAAGACTTTTCAAATTAAAATAGTACCTTAGCGCCCATGAAACGAACAATATTGCTAACCCTATCAATACTGCTGTTTGCAGTAGTGCATAGTCGTGGAACTTACAACTTTAATTCTAATTGGGTAATAAACAACTCTAAAACCGTTACTCTGCCCCATGCTTGGAACGAGGACGATGCCTTTGCCGTGCCAATAGCTGAAATGCGTACTGGCGAAGTGTGGTATCGAAAGCACTTTACGTTGCCACGTTCCGCACGAGGCAAAAAGGTTATAATTGAGTTTGAGGGTGCTAAGCAGTTGGCTGAAGTATTCTTAAACGGACATGAGGTTGGTAAGA
>CAZPNJ010000181.1:0-4319 GCA_964587765.1 uncultured Prevotella sp. | reverse complement strand
CTCGCGCAAAGCGGTTTGTATGCGACGAATCTTTGTAATTTGTGAACCAATGTGGAAATGAATCAGGCGAAGGCAGTCGTGCATACCTATCTCGTCGAGTCGGTTTAGTGCATGAAGCACTTCGCTTGAGGTAAGGCCAAACTTGCTGGCATCGCCCCCACTCTCTTCCCACTTGCCAGAGCCGGAAGAAGCCAACTTAATACGTATGCCGAGGTTAGGCTTGACATTGAGTTTCTTTGCTACCTTGGCGATTATCTCCAACTCGTTAAGTTTTTCAATGACAATGAAAATGCGCTTGCCCATCTTCTGCGCAAGCAAAGCCAATTCGATATAGCTCTGGTCTTTATAACCATTGCAGATGATAAGTGAATCGCTCTTGCACTGCACGGCAATAACGGCATGAAGTTCAGGTTTAGAGCCTGCCTCCAAACCAAGATTAAACTTGCGACCGTGAGAGATGACCTCATCTACAACGGGTTGCATCTGATTTACCTTAATGGGATAAATGATATAACTCTGGCCTTTATATCCGTATTCTTCCTGCGCCTTTTTGAAACAGCTTGCCGTTTTCTCAATTCTATTGTCTATAATATCGGGGAAACGCAATAAAACCGGCGAGGTAACGTCTCTAAGCGCAAGTTCGTCCATGACTTCGCGCAAATCAATTTGAACACCGTCTTTGCAAGGTGACACAAAGACATTGCCCTTGTCGTTTATACCGAAATACGAAGTTCCCCAACCGCCTATGTTGTATAGCTCCTTGGAGTCTTCAGTAGTCCATTTCTTCATTTCGTAGAAAGAGTTTTGCTATTTGGTTATATTAAGAAGGCTTTTCACGCCTTCAACAGATATTTGTATTTTCTCGTAATTGTCCATCAACGTTACGTCGAGCGTGTGCTTTGCCTTTGTGTAAAACGGCTCTCGCTGTGACACCTGCTCCTTGATATAGGCTTGCATCTGCTCAGGTGTCTTGTTCAAGAGCAACGGACGCACGGTCTTGCCCATCTTAAGATGCTGATAAAGAACGTCGGGCGCGCACTTCAGATAAACAGTCTCGCCCTGCTGATTGAGGTAATCAATATTGTCAAAGAAGCAGGGAGTGCCGCCGCCGCAACTGATTATTACATTCTCAAACTCTGCAACCTCGTGCAGCATATTGTATTCCACCTTACGGAAGCCTTCCTCGCCACGCTCGTCGAAAATCTGCTTTATGGTCTTTCGCATACGACTTTCTATATACCAATCAAGGTCATAGAATGGCATTGCAAGATTCTTAGACAATTCTTTGCCGATAGTAGTCTTGCCAGAGCCCATATAGCCGAGCAGGATAATACGATTTATCATTTCTTCTTTACTACAGCAGAGTCGTTGATTATCTTCATACACTCCTCGTAAGTGAGGTTGACTGCATTCTCGCGTTGCGCTTTGTTTACAATACGATAATTATTACCATCGTAAGCGATGTAAGCGCCCCAACGGCCGTTAAGTATTTCAAGTTTGTCGTCTTCGGCAAACTTCTTGAGATGACGCTGCGCTTCCTTATCGCGCTTTTCCGCGATTACCTTAATCGCCTCATCGAAAGTGATGGTATATGGGTCGGCTCCCTTTGGAAGCGAAGAGTATTTTTTGTTGTGCAAAACGTATGGCCCGAAGCGACCTGTGCCAATTACTACTTCAGAGCCTTCGTAAGAACCGAGGTTGCGAGGAAGTGCAAAGAGTGCAAGTGCCTCTTCAAGAGTGATATTCTCGATACTCTTATCTGCTGGAATCTGGGCAAAGCGTGGTTTATCTTTATCATCGGCAGCACCAATCTGAGCAACCGGACCAAAGCGTCCAATCTTTACGAATACCGGTTTGCCTGTCTTAGGTTCAGTGCCAAGTTCGCGCTCGCCTACCTTATGCTCCATACGCATGTTGGCAACCTTCTTTACAGATGGCTCGAAGCGCTCATCAAAGAGTTTCATCTCTTTCATCCAATCAGCTTTACCCTCAGCGATATGGTCGAACTTCTCTTCAACATTAGCCGTGAAATTGTAGTCCATAATATCAGGGAAATACTCTGTGAGGAAATCGTTTACGATAGTTCCTATGTCGGTAGGTATCAGTTTGCCTTTATCAGAGCCAGCCATCTCCTTCTTTGTTGCAGACTTTATTTTGTCGTCAACAAGCGAATCTATAGTATATGCACGCTCTGTACCTTTACTATCGCCCTTTTGTATGTACTCGCGCTGCTGTATAGTGCTGATAGTTGGAGCGTAAGTAGATGGGCGACCAATGCCAAGTTCTTCCATCTTATGAACAAGGCTTGCCTCAGTATATCTGAGAGGGCTTTGAGTAAATCGCTCTACAGCCTGAATCTCCTTACGCTGCAAGGCATCGCCCTTTTTCATTGATGGCAGGGTATGGCTTGCGCCATCAGTTGTGTCGTCATCGTCTGTTGACTCAATATAAACCTTGAGGAAACCGTCAAAGGCAATCACTTCGCCTTGGGCAATGAAGTTATATTCGCCAATACTGATATTGACAGTGGTCTTCTCAATTTGAGCGTCAGCCATCTGCGAAGCGGCTGTACGCTTCCAAATGAGTTCATACAAGCGTTTCTCTTGTGAAGAGCCTGTAATTGATGTGTCTTCCATATGGGTAGGGCGAATAGCCTCGTGAGCCTCTTGCGCACCCTTTGAATTGGTATGGAAATTGCGTGGTTTGCTATATTGTTCGCCGTACTGGCTGATGATTTCTTCTTTAGCGGAATTGATGCAGAGGGCTGAAAGGTTTACACTATCGGTACGCATGTAAGTAATGCGTCCTGCCTCGTAAAGACGCTGTGCCACCATCATGGTTTGCGAAACGGTGAAGCCCAGCTTGCGTGCTGCCTCTTGCTGTAATGTAGAAGTGGTAAATGGTGGTGCTGGTGAGCGCTTCAAAGGTTTCTTCACTACGCCGTCAACCTTAAAGTCAGCAGTCTTGCACTGCTCCAAGAACTTTAAAGCCTCGTCGTGAGTAGTAAAGCGGTGGTCGAGTTCTGCCCTGAACTCGGCAAGTGAACCGTCAGATTGGGGTAACGTAAACAATGCGCTTACACGATAGAATGGTTCACTCTTAAAAGATTGTATCTCACGCTCACGCTCAACGATAAGTCTTACGGCTACGCTCTGCACACGTCCCGCAGAGAGCGCTGGCTTTACTTTCTTCCACAGAATTGGAGAAAGTTTAAAACCGACCAGACGGTCGAGCACACGACGAGCCTGCTGAGCATTAACCAGGTTCATGTCAATATGGCGTGGGTGTTCTATTGCATTTAGAATTGCGGGCTTGGTAATTTCATGAAAGACAATTCTGTTAGTCTTTCTGGCATCAAGTCCAAGAACTTGACATAGATGCCATGAGATAGCCTCTCCTTCACGGTCTTCATCGGATGCTAACCAAACGTTTTCTGACTCAGAAGCCAAACGTCTAAGTTCTGAAACTACTTTCTTCTTGTCAGCGGGTATTTCGTATTTGGGTTCAAGTGTTTTTTCATCTAAACTAAGATTCTTGGTCTTTAAGTCGCGGATATGACCATAGCTTGACATGACCTTAAAATCCTTACCTAAGAATTTCTCTATTGTCTTAGCTTTAGCAGGGCTCTCTACTATTACCAAATTTTCTTGCATGATATAAGGGCTTTTATTATTTGCTAATCATTACTTTATGCGCAATTGCGCAATTGTGCGGCAAAAGTAAATAAAAACTTTGCTTACACCTTATTATATTAGCAGTTTTTTGTTTTTTTAAATAAAAGATCCCCACCTTTCTACACAGAAAAATGGGGACCACTGATATGAAAAGAGTGTAAATGAAAACAAACTCTACATCAATTACTCAGCCTTTGCTTCCTCAGCATCGTCAGCCTTAGCGGCCTTCTTTGCCTTTGGAGCAGCCTTCTTTGCCTTTGGAGCCTCTTCTGCAGCAACTGCCTCAGTTGTCTCCTCAGCCTTTACCTCTTCTGCTACTGCTTCTTCAGCAGCTGCAGCCTTGGTAGAACGACGGCTACGGCGAGTCTTCTTAGCTGCCTTTGGTGCCTTTGCCATGTTCTCATCGAAGTCAACAAGCTCGATGAAAGCAATCTGAGCAGCGTCACCCTGACGGAAGCCAAGCTTAATTACACGGGTGTAACCACCTGGACGATCAGCCACCTTTTGTGCTACTACCTTGAAGAGTTCTGTAACAGCGTACTTATTCTGCAAGTAACGGAATACTACACGACTTGAGTTGGTAGAGTCTTCCTTAGAGCGGGTGATAAGAGGTTCTACGAACTTCTTTAGGGCCTAAGCCTTTGC
>CAZPNJ010000180.1:0-4398 GCA_964587765.1 uncultured Prevotella sp. | reverse complement strand
ATGCTTATGTGCTGGCGAAGAAGTTTCCAAATAAGTTTCATTGTCGGTGTGTGTGTTTATAGCTTGTAAACTTTGTCGTAGTTGAGTTGCATGTGTTTGCCAATGCTGGTTACTATTACTCCGGCGCCCTGGGCGTGAGCCTCGTTCAACATAATCTGTCCCATCAGTGCAGAGTTGCGGTCGTCGAGGTGGCTTATAGGCTCGTCGGCGAGCAGGAAGTCGAAAGGTTGGCATAGCGAGCGAATCATCGCTACACGCTGTTGCTGACCAAACGACATCAGCCCCAGCTTGCTGTTTACTTTGTCGCTGATGCCAAGCACTGCGAACCATTCAAGTATTTCGTCAGTCTTCTTCCAGTGAGTGAGATTGTTTTTAATCTCAACGTTCTCCATAGCCGTTAGTTCGGGGAAAAGGCGCAACTCTTGAAACAATGTGCTGACGTGCTGTCGGCGCAAGTCTGCCCAACGGTTTGACTTTATCTGCTTGATGTCATTGCCGTCAAATAGAATTTGTCCTGAATAGTCGTGGCGATATCCTTGAATATAGCTGCAAAAGGTACTCTTGCCTTTGCCGCTCTCAGCCTCTACGAGATATAATTGATTTTTGTTAAACGTGGCTTCCGTTGCCCACACTTCTGACTCTAAGTCGGTGCGCTGGGCGAAAACCTGCGGAACAACGTTTTTGAATGTTATGCTTTCCATTATATATATAATAATGTGTGTTTACTTTGTCTTGAGTGAATGTTTATCTGTGTTTCAATATGCAGCTTAGTCGCTTGGGGTGAATGTCTATCTGCTTATTACTATGCTGCTGATGTTGCCAAACATTGGCATTATCAGCGATGACACAGCCCCTGCGGTTTTGCTGTCAAAGGCTTTGACGTTGATGATTAGCGCCATGCTTTTGCCTTTAATGTGTTGCTGAACGTCAGCGCTAAGTTTGTCTTTGGCATCGGTCAGGGCAGTGTTTGCCTCCTGTGCCGTGCTTCCGCTATAGAACTGGTTGTCCGTTGTTACGCCAAAGTAGAACGAAGTGTTGCCACTCTGGTAGTGCCATGCGTTTCGCTGCCAATCGGTTATGGTGCTGCCCTTGGGACAAGACTGCTTCCAATAGCTTACGTCGGCAATCCATGGCGCATCTGCAAGCTGTGCAATCATGCCCAACTTTGCATTGTCGCCGTTAACGTCAGAAAGGCGCATAAGCATTTCGCCGTTTACGCTGCGTATTATATTGTCCATGTCAATGGCAGTGTTTATGCCAGTAAGCAATGTCTGGAAAGGTTTGTCGGCTTGCAACATTGGCAGGAACTCTTTCCCGTCAACGTTTACGAGCAAGTCAATCATGTCGTCAGCCGAAATCTTGCTTATGTAGTCGCCCTTTATTGGCTTTAATATAGCCTTTGCCTTGGCGAGATGAGCATTAATGTCAGGGTTTAGTGAGAACTGCTCTGCATCGAAATAAAGTTTGCCTTTGCTGACCTTTAGTTTCGCTGAAACACATATCTGCGAAGCGTCAACACCCTTAGGCGCACCAAGAATAAGTGCAGGGCTTAGCTTGTCGGGCAGAGCATCTACCGTTGCCACCATAGCCATAGGCTCGTTTATGGCGCAAAGTTTTTCGTAAAGTGGCGAAGATGTTATGCCCTCGTCTTCGTCGGCTTTCAGCATTCGTGCCATCTTCGCACGTTGTTCGGTTATCTGCTCAATGGCGATAGGTCCCATCAGCAGCAGTGCGTCAGAGGAATAGCCCACAAGCCATGAATTAGCGATGACAAGGAAGTTATAGTCGCGAAACTCTTTTGCCTCGGTTGATAGTCCCAGTTTGTGCAGTTGCTTGAAAGCGTCTGTAAGTTTGTCTTCGTCGCTGACTTTGGCGCACAATCCAATGTTGCCGTCTGTGGAAGAAAACATCATTACCGGCGAAGAAAGGTCAATGCCAGCGTCGTCAACTTTCTTCACCTTCAGTAAGGTTTGCAACAGAAACTTGTTGCCAACAGTCTTGCTCATATCAATGGAAATGAGTGCTTTGCTGTCGCGAGGGATAGTGTTAAGATAGTTGTTGTCTTGGCATGAGGTAAGAAAAAGCGCCAAGACAAGCGTCAGTGCAGAAACAATGCGTAAGTGTTTCATATCGTTTTTGTAAGTTGTTGCATGGTAACCGCCATTAGTCCTGCGGTTTCCGTGCGAAGTCGGCTTTTGCCAAGAGAGATGGATTTGAAACCATGACTTATGGCGTAATTAACTTCATCTATTGAAAAGTCGCCCTCAGGGCCAACAAATACTATCGTATCGGTTTGCTTGGGCAGTTGTTTCAGTTCGTCAAGCAGATAGGTGCGTGGCACTTCATCGTAGCAATGGGCTATGAAACAAGCAGTGCCAGTGGGTATATTGTCAACGAACTGCTTAAAGGGCGTTAGTTCATCAATCTGCGTCATATATGGTTTGCGGCTCTGCTTAACAGCCGCAACCACAATCTTTTCGATTCTGTCCGTTCTGATTTGTCGTCGCTCAGAGAATTGGCAGTCGAGAAAAGCCAGACGGTCAAAGCCTATTTCGGTGGCTTTCTCAGCGAGCCACTCTATTCGGTCAATGTTTTTAGTTGGCGCAATGGCAAGGCTTATGTTGCCCGTCCACGTCTTTTCCTGTTGCAAACGTTCGGTTATCTCGTAAAGACAGTGTTTGTTTGAAGCCAGTGTGATCTGCGCTTTATAGAAACAGCCTTTGCCGTCCATCAGAAAGATTTCATCGCCCGAATTAAGGCGAAGCACCTTTGTGGCGTGCTGAGCTTCTTCCTTTGGCAGTTCGTTTGTGGTGGCTGCGTCGGGACAATAGAAAAAACGGACTTCTTTCACTGCTATTTGTTATTTTATCAGTTTACTTCTCAGATGAACGTGAGTTGATTTCGTCTCTTAGTTGCGAGGCAAGCTCGTAGTTCTCATCTTTAACGGCTTTTTTCAACGCCTCTTTTAGTATATCAACGTCAACTGTATTGACAGGCAAAGCCATTCCGTTGTTTACCGGGTCATATTTTACGCTTTGGCGATTAAACAGCGTGTCTTCAATCGTTATTGGTATATTCCAACAACTTGCGTAGTCTAAGAGCATTGCGTCAGAGGCGCGCATGTCGTAGGTTAAGCCGGTAGAGCGCACAATTAGCACTGCATTGTACTGCCCGTCGCTTACGCCAGTAATCAGTATTTCGCAGTCATCGTGTCGGTTGTCGCTCATCATCTGCCACATTACTTCGGGCAAAAGCGTGCTGGTGTTGCGCCTTGGCGTACTGCGAAGGCTGAATTGGTAAATCATATTGCGGTCGCAAGTTATGGTGATGGCACGCTCTTCGCTGTCATCAACAAGCATTATAAGCCCCATGTTGTCGGTGCCCTTAATGCTCAGCATACTTGTGAACCTTAGTTTAATCCTCATCTACGTCACTAACTTTTTGTGGACGGAACATCATGGCAAAACTTACAGCTACGAACAGTGCGTAGCCAGCGAATATAAGCCAGCACGAAGTCCAGTCGGTAACACCATTTACTGTGTGGGTGTTTACTATCTGTTGGGCAGAAAGTGTTCCCACAGTAGCGCCCACGCCATTTGTCATAAGCATAAACAATCCCTGTGCTGAGGAGCGAAGACTTGAGTCAACGTTTTGGTCAACAAACAGCGAGCCTGAGATGTTGAAGAAGTCAAAGGCTACGCCATAAACCAGCATTGACAGCACAAACATCCACACGCGCGAGCCAGGGTTGCCCAATCCGAACAGGCCGAAACGCAATACCCAAGCGCACATTGCTATAAGCATTACGTTTTTGATGCCATAGCGCTTCATAAAGAAAGGTATAAGCAATATGCAGCAGGTTTCGCTCACTTGCGACAGTGATATAAGAATGTTTGCGTGGTTTACGCCAAACGAATCGGCAAATTCTGGAATAGCTTTGAAACTGGTTATGAATGGGTTGGCAAAGCCGTTGGTAATCTGAAGGCTAACACCCAGCAGCATTGAGAAAATAAAGAATATAGCCATGCGCTTTTGCTTGAACAGCGAGAAGGCTTTCAAGCCAAGAGCGTCTGAAATACTTTGCGCCTCGCCAGGAGCTACCGTCGGGCACTTTGGCAAAGTGTAAGAGTAGAGGAACAGAATAAGGCTGATTACGCCAGAAGAAATGAACTGGCCTGCGTTTGGCTGAAAGCCCATAAGGTCAACAAACCACATCATGCAGATGAAACCGATAGTTCCGAACACTCTGATAGGCGGAAAGTCTTTGACCGTATCCATTCCCGCATTGCGCAGTCCTGTGTAGGCTACCGAATTGGTAAGTGCCAGCGTAGGCATGTAAAAGGCTACGCTAAGGGTATATAGTGTAAAGAATGGCGCAAACGAAGGAGTGCCCGTAGT
>CAZPNJ010000179.1:0-4446 GCA_964587765.1 uncultured Prevotella sp. | reverse complement strand
TATGATGTGCTCTTGCCAGTTGTTGGCATCACGAAACATCTCTGAACTATGTATGTAGCCAATGACATTGTCAATATCGCCTTTATATACAATAATCTTTGAATGTCCACTCTCAATGAATAGCTGGCGTAGCTCGTCTGGCGTACATTTATCTGCATCTACCGCATCAATCTCTGTACGTGGTATCATGCAATCGCGCACTTTCGTATCAGAGAAGTCAAGCGCATTCTGGAAGATTTTAACTTCTTCGGTGTCATCATCTGTTGGCTTTGCGTTGTTTAGACTTGACTGTACAAGGTAATCAAGGTCTATCTTAGAAAACTCGCCATTGTTTTTCTCGTCAACAACCTTTATGCCAAACAAGTGTAGCATAAATCGTGAGAGCAATGTTGAAAAGCGACTTATTGGCCATAATAATAAGTAACAGATGTATGCAGGGATAGCGAAGAAGTAGAGCAATTTGTTGGGATTGCTCTTGAAGAAACTCTTTGGCAGAAACTCGCCAGTAAAGATAACTATCAGCGTTGAAAGCAGTGTGTCGGCAGTAACTCTCAGTGCTGGCGAAAGATTATGAAATAGTGTTTGGTCGAAGATGTCGGCAAACAATATACCATATATTACCAGCGCAATGTTGTTACCTACCAACATGGTGCTGACAAATTCGTTAGGGTGGTTGTAGAAGAAGTCTATGATGCGCTCAGTTGCTCCATTGCGTTCTTTGTCAACCTCAGCAAGCATTCTGTTAGACGATACGAAGGCTATTTCCATACCTGAGAAAAAGGCGGAAAAAGCCATCGTTATCAATATGCTTATGATTAGAATTGTCACGGTTGTTGAGTTCTATGTGAAGGTAAAGTGCGTGGACGAAGCACGGCTTTCGCAGTGTCAGGCGCTGATTGCAGTGTGTCGCCATCGTTTTCAAAGTCGCCTTTCTCAAACGAACCTCTCGAATTTGATACGAAGTATTTGCGCATTTTCTCGTCAGAGCGGAAGTAATTGCCCTCAAGAGTTCGTTCAGGGGTGACAAGGCGCGAGAATACATAAGAGTACAGCTCGTGTTTGTTCTCGTCCCAATATAATTGATTGCTTGCAAATTTGAGTCCGTCTTTTGTTAGTACACGCACTCTGTTGCGTAATTCCCAAATCTTTAGCTCGTTGTAATAATAAGCTGTATCAGCCTGTATGTAAGACTGAACATGGAATTTCTCGTCAAACTGTTCAAGGAATAGTCCTTTCTCAAATATCCATCTTTGAGGGTGACGCACAGTATTTACGTCCCAGCGCTCTGTTACAATGCGATATTTTATGACGCCAGAATCAGAGATAAGGGTGTTAACGCCATAGCTTGTCATCATTGCAACCGAGTCACGCTCGTTGATGGCTGCCGCAGTATGTTCCTGCTGCTCATCACACGAAAGCATAACAAGTGCTGTTATCGCTACGATAGCAATAAACTTACACCTTATTATATTATATATATGAATGTCGTGCACTATGATGCTAAATATCTGTTATTATTCAAGTTTCCACTTAGCAAACCAACGCTCATTGAAAGTGAGTCCCACAGTAATACGGAAAGTATTTTCTTTTATAAGATTAGCTGCGTCAAGGCGCACCCACTGAGCTGATATGTTAAGTATTGAGCGATTGTTGTAGCTGTTGACGATAGGTATGCCAAAGCCTGCGCTTACGCTGTATTCTTTAGGTCCGTCAACTCCGTTTATCTTCAGATAAGGAGTCGTGTAAGATGCTCCGAAACGATAGCGAATACGTTGAAAGAAACCTCGTCCGTCTTCGTTATTGCAATATTCGCCGCCAACGGTGAACTTCTGGCGGTCGTTATACATATCTTTTGTTGCCTCGTATTTATTTGTAGTCTTGTTGTAGTGCGCTGCTGACGCTTTGCTCCACTGTTGTAGGCTGTAGTCTGCGCCAATCTTCCACTTGTTGTTGTGAACCCATGCAAAACCTACACCAATGCTTGTTGGTAGTTCGTAGGCATTTTTAGCTACAAGTGTAGTGGTGTCAGCAACAGCAGTCTGTGAGTTTGTTGTTATAACGTTGCATTTTGCGTTAGCCTTAAGATTGTGACCTGGGCTATAGATCGCACCAAGGGTGATGTTATCTTTCTTGCTAATGTTGAAACTATATTGTGCACCAAGGTCAAGCTTGTAGTTATATACGTTTGTGCTATAGTATTTAGAAAGAGTATTGATGTGTGAATCGCTGTAAGATTCTGTGGCAGAGCGTATCAATTCACCCCATAAATAAGAAATGTTTGCACCAATAGAGAATCTCTTAAACGGCTGCCAACCAGCACCAACGTATATTTGGTGAAGACCGCCAGAACCAGAATAAGTGTTGGTGCATTTCGTTGTCTTGCTTTGGTCTATGTAGTTGCTGTTAGAGTAACTGAAGCCAATGTTAGAGTAAGGCATAAGTCCGAAACTTACACCAACGTGTGGTAACAGTCTAAAGCCGGCGCTTACATATTCAAAGGTTGCGTTTTGTGCGTTCTTTTTAGCATTGCCTTCCTGCATGTTTGTTATGTGAAGCGAAACGCCAGCATCAAATATGAAACTGAGCGAGTCGAGTGCTGAATAAGAAGCAGGGTTCTGAAAGTTTACTTGGTTATGTTCGCGAAAGCCCAAGCCGAGACCATTCATTCCACGGCTGAAACTGTTGGAATAGTCTGACAATGAGCCTATGCCGTATTGACTATATGGCGAGTTAGTACCACTCTGAGCGTGTGTGGCAGTGGCGAATGTCGCCATCATTAAAGCCACGAAAACTGTTCTTTTTAAGTGCATAATCCGAGATTGTGATGCAAAATTATCTATTTTTTTCGTAACAAAAGCATTAAAAGTGAGATTTATAAGTTATTTTTGCACCATGAAAGTTTTTAAACGTTTTTTTGCGTGTGTGCTTTTGGCATTGGCTGCAACCATAAATTGTGGTGTTATGGCGCAAACAGAGAGCGAAGCAAACGCAAGTTTAAACTTAGATTCCGTAGAGATAAGTCTGCTAACGTGCGGCCCAGGCAACGAAGCTTACAGTCTGTATGGACACACGGCAATAAGAATCAACGACCATAGGTCGGGTGAAGATATTGCTGTGAACTGGGGTGTTTTCTCTTTTGAACAGGAAAATTTTGTTTTACGCTTTATATTTGGTAAAACTGATTACAGTATAGGCATAGCTCCTTTTGATGTGTTTATGCAAGAATATCGCACTGTAGGCAGAAGTGTATATGAGCAGAAACTTGCGCTTACAAGTCATGAGAAACAGCGTATAATAAATGCTGTGGTTGAAAATTGCAAGCCAGAGAATGTTATATATCGCTATAATTTCTTTTACGATAATTGTACTACTCGTGCGCGTGACATTATTTTGAATAACCTCGATGGTACGGTTGATTGCCAAGCCAATGCCAATCACATGGAGTGCTATCGTAAATTGTTGGAACCTGTGTATGCCAACTATCCATGGCAGAAAGAGGGCGTGGATATTCTATTGGGTGTAGGTGCTGATAGAGAAAATGACTCCATTGCATGGCAATTTCTGCCAGAAAATCTAAAAGAGGCTTTCTCTTCAATGACAGTAAAGCGTGGCGACTCAGTTCAATCGCTTGTCAGTACATCTTCAACGTTGCTTGATGTTGAGCAACCTAAAGAGGGTGGAAATATATTTACGCCGATGCTTGTCGAGATTGTATTAACGGCTTTGCTTTTAGGCTATATTATATTATACAGACATCGAAAGCGAATATGGCAGATTGATGCTGCATTGTTGCTTGTTTCTGGACTTATGGGACTTGTTTTGTTGGCAATGGTCTTTTCTGAACATCCAACGGTAAGTCTTAATTTTCAGATACTTGTACTAAATCCGTTAAACCTTGTATTTATATATCCAGTGGTTAAGGCTGAGCGACAAGGCAAACACCATATTTATATGATAGTGATGACATTTTTTGCTTTGGCATTCTTTTTGCTTCATTACTGGCAGGCATATTCAGTGACAGCGGATTTCTTTGCAGTCGCGTTTATAATAACAGCTTTTGAAAAAGATGAATAGATACTTATCCATAATGCTCTTAGCGGTTCTTTCAGGTGTAGTTGAGTTGCAACCTGTGAAAGGACAGACGAGGTTGGTGGTGAATATTACCGTTGACCAGTTTAGCAATGAGCAACTTGAGCAGTTCTCATATTTGTATGGGCAGGAGGGATTACGCCGATTGCTCGAACAGGGTTTAGTTTATGAGCAGGGTGAGTATGGATTTAAACCTGTTGACCGTTCTTCTGCGGTAGCTTCCATAACAACTGGTACTACACCTTATTATAATGGCATACCTGGTGATACGTGGATTCGTCGTGAGAATCTTTCACATGTAATCAGCGTAAAAGATGAACACGGACAAATATCACCTCGACGTATTGCAGTTTCTAC
>CAZPNJ010000178.1:2926-4471 GCA_964587765.1 uncultured Prevotella sp. | reverse complement strand
CATACGATTTTTGAGATAAATCTGTATATTGGTCTTTGTTGCGTCATAGGTTACCTCTTTGTTGATTATTTGTATATGGTCAATAGCATGGCGGGTGTTTCTCACACCGGTTAAAGTGTGAAAGAACGATGCACTACAATCTATTGACGTGAAGTGTGGTTGGTTGGTTTTACTTATTCAAACTGTGTCAATGGCGCTATGTCCGAGGGTGTCGCTTAGCAAATAATAGTAAACGTCTTGTTCGTGAGCATAACTCATGGGCAGGTAAAACGAGTCGGTGGCTGTAAGGCGGTTGAGCAGCACAGAGTCAATGCCGTCTGTGCGCTGAGTTGCCACATATAGGGTGTCAGTGAAAGCGCCGTCGCCCATTATCTTGTACTTTGCTTCTACCGTGTGGTCAAGCGGGCAGTCTATCGAGGTGCAAGCCGTCAGGGTAAGCGCCGCCATCAGCCATTTAATAGTATTCCTCATTATATAAATGATAGTTTATAAAATGCAAAACTAAGCATTTTTTTTCTATTACACCCTGTTTGCTCCCTTTCTTTATAACGTTTTAATTGTTGGCTTGGTTATAAAGGGTATAAAAAAGGAGTTCCTTCAAATGAGGGAACTCCTTTTTGGTGATCCGCATGGGGCTCGAACCCATGACCCACAGATTAAAAGCCTGTTGCTCTACCAACTGAGCTAGCGGATCTCCGTTGTTGCACCGCATAAATGCTTGCGCACTATCCGAATTGCGGGTGCAAAGGTACAACTTATTTCTAAACCGCCAAAGCTTTTGCCGAAAAACTTTGAGCAGAACTATTTTTATCGCTCAGTTTTATCGACTGTCTCAACGGCGTGCTCTTTAGTAACATATCGCTGCCAATACGCAATTATTAGCGTGGTAAGTGGCAGAGCAACAATCAGTCCGATGAATCCCAACAGTGCGCCCCACACTGACAGCGACAACAGCAGCACGGCAGGGTTCAGTCCCATTGCCTTGCCCATTATCTTTGGCGTTACTATCATGTCGGAAATAACCTGCACAACGCAAAACAGCAGAAAGACCAGTCCAAAGACCGCCCAGAAACTCTGTCCCGTGTCGGCTGCTTTCATCAGCGACAGAAACGCTGCTGGTATTAGTGCGAACGTGTGAAGATATGGCACCATGTTCATTATTCCAATCAATATGCCCAAGCCGATGCCAAGCGGAAAGTCCATTATCGTGAAGCCTATGCAAAACATCACCGCCATACAAAACGACACAGTGCCCTGCCCACGTACATAGTTGTTCAATTCACGAGCCATGTCGCTGAACAGTCCCTGCCAGAACGGGCGATGTTTCTTTGGGAATATCTTAACCACGCCGTCAGACAACTTTTCGTAGTCGAGCAATATGAAGAACATATATAATAAGGTGATGAACGATGCTATGATGCTGACTACCACTCCAGCCGTTTCGCCCACAAACGACGCCACCTTTGGCACAACCTCACGTATGGCCTCACTGAAGTCTTTGCTGTTCAGATAATGCTGTATCTCGCCTTGGTTCGCCTGCATCCA
>CAZPNJ010000178.1:0-2916 GCA_964587765.1 uncultured Prevotella sp. | reverse complement strand
CATCCACTGCTGTATGTAGGCTATCACATCATTGTGACCCGTGCTTTGGCGAACGAATTTGCTGACTATGCCGCCTATACGGTCGAACTGTTCAATCATTGGCGGCACTATCAACCAACCGAGCAATCCCAGTATGGCGCAAACGAACACCAGTGTGATGATTATTGACAGCACTCTTATGCGAACGTGCATCTTTGTTTCTACAAACTTCACCACGGGGTAAAGCAGATAAGCCAGCACCCATGCCACGAAGAATGGCAGCAATACGGCGCTCAGTTTGTTCGTCAAATAAATAACAAGCACCACGAGCAGACCAATGCCCAACCAGCGCACAAACCTGTCAAACGTTATTTTTTGTTCCATGCTTTTCTTCCTCCATAAGTTTTTGGTAACACTCACGGCACAGCGGCTCATACTCTGCCGTTTCGCCCAGCAGCACTCGCTTGTCGCTGTCAACCGTGCGGTGGCTGACGTATGCCAGAGCGCCACACCTTACACATATAGCGTGAACCTTAGTTACATCGTCTGCCACGGCACACAGCGCTGGTATCGGGCCAAACGGCACTCCCTTATAGTCCATGTCAAGACCTGCAACAATCACTCGCATACCACGGTTAGCAAGTTCGTTGCACACGTCAACGAGACCCGCGTCAAGGAACTGCGCCTCGTCAATGCCCACCACATCAATCTCTGATGAAAGCAACAGTATTGATGCCGACGAGTCAACCGGAGTGGATTTTATAGCGTTATGGTCGTGACTTACCACGTCTTCCTCAGAATAGCGGGTGTCAATGGCAGGTTTGAATATCTCTACCCTTTGCTTTGCGAACTTAGCACGCTTCAGTCGGCGTATAAGTTCCTCAGTTTTACCCGAAAACATTGAGCCGCACACTACCTCTATTCTTCCGTGACGTTGAAAATCGCCTGTATTGTCTTCTTTCATAATGCTGCAAAAATACAAATACGCTTTAAAAAATGCAAAGAAACGGTACCTTTTTTTGAACATGTGCGTTATTTACCTAAATTTGCTCGTGTTATGGGCATATTATACATAGTTCCTACGCCAGTTGGCAATATGGAAGACATGACGATGCGAGCCATCAGAGTACTGAAAGAGGTTGACCTGATTTTGGCTGAAGACACCCGCACATCGGGCATTCTGCTGAAACACTTCGACATCAAAAACAAACTAATGGCGCATCACAAGTTCAACGAGCACGGCACCTCTGCCGGCATTGTTGAGAAACTGAAAGCTGGGCTTAACGTGGCTTGCATAAGCGACGCCGGCACTCCAGGCATTAGCGACCCTGGTTTCCTTGTTGCGCGCGAAGCCATTAAGGCAGGCATCGAGGTGCAGTGCCTCCCTGGTGCAACAGCTTGCATACCAGCCATAGTATCATCAGGACTGCCATGCGACAAGTTCTGTTTCGAGGGTTTCCTGCCCCAGAAGAAAGGGCGTCAGAGTCATCTGCTGTCGCTGCAAGGCGAGCACCGCACCATGATATTCTACGAGTCGCCATACCGATTGGTAAAGACTCTTCAGCAGTTTGCCGAAAACTTCGGAGCAGAACGCCACGTAAGCGTATGCCGAGAGATTTCAAAGGTTCACGAAGAGAGCGTGCGCGGCACTCTGCAAGAGGTTATAGCACACTTCACCCAAACCCCACCAAAGGGCGAGATTGTAATCGTGCTTGAGGGGGCTCAGGAAAACAAAAAAAATAAAAACGACTAAAAAACATACAGCAATGAAAAAACTATTCACATTAGCCCTTGCGGCATTACTATTAACGGCTTGTAACGAAAACAAGAAAAACGAAAGTGGTGCATGGAACGCACAGAAAGACTCGCTTGAGCAGATACTCGCACAGAAAGACGGCGAGATAAACGAAATAATGAGCCTCATAAACGAGGTGCAGGAAGGTTTCCGCGTAATCAACGACGCCGAAAACCGTGTAAACATCGTCAAGGACGGCGAGGGGGCAAACAAGTCGCAGCAAATCAGAGACAACATAAAGTTCATCTCTAACACTATGAAGCGCAACAAGGAACTCATTGCGCAACTGAAAGAGAAACTGAAGAGCAGCACCATCAGTGGCGAACAGCTTGAGGCTACCATCACCAACATGAACAAGCAACTCGAAGAGAAAGACCATCAGCTTCAGCAATTGCGCGCCCAGCTCGACGCTAAAGACATACACATCTCTGAGCTCGACGAAACCATCAACACCCTCAACACCGACGTTTCTAACCTATCGGCAGAGTCAAAGCAAAAGAGCCAGACCATCAGTTCACAAGACAAGCAACTCAATACTGCTTGGTATGTATTCGGCACAAAGAGCGAACTGAAAGAACAGCGCATACTTGCTGACGGCAGAGTGTTGCAACAGAATTTCAATAAGAGCTACTTCACCAAGATTGACATTCGCAACTTCTCTACACTGAAGCTCTACAGCAAATCAGCTAAACTGCTCACCACTCACCCATCGTCAAGCTACACCCTGTCGCAAGACGCCAACAAGCAGTACGTGCTGCACATCACCAACCCACAAGTATTCTGGAGCACCAGCAAATACTTAGTTATTGTAGTTAAGTAGAAGCGAAAGAAGTAAAAATCTCAATTATATCCATGATAAAATAAAGCGTCGCTACCCTCACGGGCGGCGGCGCTTTTTAGTTTTCTTTCATATTTACTGAGAATATTTATTTTGGGAAATAAATGAAGGTTTCTCTCAATATTTCTGTCTTGTAAATTAGATAAATCTCCCTTAGAAGGTGATCGCGGACCGCACGTAGTACTGACGCGTCTTGGCGTCCCTCGCGTCAAAGTAGATCACGTTACCATTCGCGGAGAAGTAAACGTCCACTCCATTGGACGCTGACGCCTCGGTAGACGTCCAGTAAGCCTGGTACGTGGAA
>CAZPNJ010000177.1:0-4475 GCA_964587765.1 uncultured Prevotella sp. | reverse complement strand
CTCACTTGAAAAGCCTGAATACTTTGGGTATTCGGGGGACAAAGTTACGAATAATATTCCGATTTTCAGCCATCTATATCAATTTATTAACATCTGGGTGTGCGGCAGTAACTAAAAAATACTTACCTTTGCAGAGTAACAAAACCATTAAAAAGACATGAAAAAGTTTGCGACATATTTCATAGCACTACTAACTGCGCTAACGTTTCACATTCAAGCAGTTAACGCCGAGAGCTTCGAATCATTATGGAAGAAGGTCAGCACGGCTACCGAGAAAGACCTGCCCCAAACGACCATACAATTGCTTCAAACCATCAGCGACAAGGCTGAGGCAGAGCGGAGCTACGGCAATCTACTGAAGGCACAACTCATGACCATACATGCAAAGGTTGAGATTTCAGGCGACTCACTACCCGTTATGGTTGAGCGCATGGAGAAAAAGACCGTTCAGGCAGAGTGCACCAACAAAACGCTCGCAGCCGTTTACCATGCAGTCATGGGCAAACTCTACAAATCGCTCGCTGCAATAGAATCAGACGAATACACAGCTGACGGCTATGAGCGCATGGCAACCACCCATCTGCGCGCCTCCCTCGCTAACCCTATGTTACTCGCAAAGGCTCAGACAGGGAGTTTTGAGCCAGCCATAGTCAGAGGCAAAGACAGCAAAATATTCTATAACGACCTGCTACACGTCATCGGTCTGACCACCGAAGACTATAAACTTCTGCACGACTATTACGCCAAGACTGGCAACCGTTCAGCTGCATGCATTACTGCATATTACATTACTCAGCAAGACCGTCAGCTTGATACTCGTCACACTCGCAAATCAAAGTATCTGCAAACTATCGACTCGCTCATAAACGAATACCAAAACCTGCCAGAGGCTGGCGAGCTTGCCATAGAGCATTACAACTTCATAAGTCAAGCTGAAGACGCAACCGACGAGCAGCAAATGGCTTACATCAACTATGCGCTAAGTCACTGGGGTGCATGGCCCAGAATGAATATCTTGCGCAATGCGCAGAGACGCCTCACCCTACCCAGCTTCCACGTTTCGCTGGGCTGCAACATCTGCCTGCCCGACACGCCTCGTGACATTCTAATAATCGAGGCAACCAACATAACCAAACTTACCATGAGCGTGCGTCGTATCAACGCTACTGCCGACATGGACCTTGACGTGCAGACCCCAGAAGGATACAAAAAACTTGAAAAGCTCATCTCAAACATAGTTAGTTATACTGAGACCAAGCAATTTATCGGCTTGCCAAACTACATGGCTACGCGCGATACCATGCATCTGCCAGGTCTCAAACCGGGTATCTATCTCGTTGAGTTCACTACCGACAACAGTGCCATCGCTATCGAGCGCCAGCTGATTTACGTCAGCGATTTGTACATCATGCACCAGAGTATGCCAGGCAACAAGATGCAGGTTATCGTAGTAAACGCCCGCACAGGCAAGCCAATACATGGTGCCAACTTAAAAGCGACCCTTGACAATAGAGGTAAGACGCAAATTGTAAACTACACCACCGATAAGAACGGCATAGCATACATTCAAGTTCCAAGCCGCAACCGTCTTAACATATATGCCAGCACTGCCGATGACAAGTATCTGCCTGAACAAAATTTATATGGCACGACTTACTCTTACTATAAGCGCAATCACGAATATACGCACATAAACATTTATACTGACCGTGCAATATATCGGCCAGGGCAAACGGTTCACGTTGCCATGTTAGTGCAGCAAGAGCACAACGACAACAGCAACACTGTGGTATCTGACAAACAATACCCCCTTTCCATACGCGACGTTAATGGCAAAGAAGTTGCCAATCAACAGCTCACTACCGACGAGTATGGTGTTGCTTCCACCGACTTCCAATTGCCGCAATCATGTCTTACGGGTGTTTTCTCAATCTGCTGCAATAACACCTACAAACATTTTTACGTTGAGGAGTACAAGCGCCCCACTTTCAAACTCGACTTCGACCCTTATAAGCAAGCATACAACGTGGGCGACACCATTACCATAACAGGCCATGCGAAGAGTTTCACGGGCGTACCTGTTCAGGGAGCAGTGGTAAGATATAAGGTTATACGCCGTCCGCAATACTTCTGGCGCTGGGGGGCAAAGCGCAACGCCAAGACAGAGACCCTGCTTGAAGACAGTGCCGTAACCAATCAAGACGGAAAGTTCTTCGTACGTGTAGCAATGGAGGCAGGCGACCACTTCGCACGCTAATACGCTATAGAGATTGACGCAAAGGCAACTGACCTCGCTGGCGAGAGCCACGAAAATTACATTTCGTTAGGTCTTAGCGACAAGCCTACAATTCTGTCAGTAACGGCACCCGAAAAGATACTGTGCGACAGCACCCTACGTGCGGTATTCGAGTACAACAACAATTTTGGACAACCAATCAACGGTATCGCCAGCGTATTCATTGACGGCACTAAGTACCTGACAGCAAAGACCAACGCCGCAGCTGAGATTAGCACAAAGGCATTGGCATCAGGCAAGCACACGATAATGGCAATTTGCAACGGCGACACAGCCCGCACCGACTTCATATTGTTCTCACTAAGCGACAAGCGCCCACCAATAGAAACGCACGACTGGTTCTACGAGAGCAGCGACAAATTCGCACTGTCTGGCGAGCCCATATATACACAAATAGGCTCTTCAGATAAAGACTACTGCATATACTACACCGTTTTCGCAAAAGATAAAGTCATAGACCAAGGCATACTGCAAAAGAGCAACGCTCTGACCACCCAGAAATATGAATGGCGTCAAGAATACGGTGACGGCATACTCGTGACATATATGTGGGTGAAAGACGGCGTCATGTATGAACACACCAGTCGCTACTTGCGCGAATTGCCCGACCGTAAGCTACAGGTAGAATGGCACACCTTCCGCGACAAGTTGCAGCCAGGGCAGCAAGAGCAGTGGACACTGCACATAGCCAAACCTGATGGCACCGCCGCTAAAGTCCACATGATAGCCACGCTTTACGATGCAACGCTTGACCAACTGCGCAGTAACTTATGGGATATAAGATACTATCAGTCACAAAGCATTCCTTTCAACCACATAGACGGCACACACACTATATATAATAATGTGTATGGCGAAATGCCATTCAAACCGCTAAACGAGCCGCAGCTAAACTTCAGCCGCTTCGATGACAATCTGTTTGACATATTCCAATACCCTCGCACTCGCCTATACAAACTTAACGCCATGGGCAGAGCCGAAGCTGCCGACGGTGTAATATTGGCATCAAGCGCACCAGCAAAACAAATGGTTATAAGCGAAGTGAAATTTTCAAAAGAAAGAGTAGCAAACAATTATGAAGGCAATGTACTTAAAGGCAAAATAGGTGGACTAAACGATGACACCGAGGAAGACGAGGAGACACATTCACATTCAGACAACGCTGCGCCCACGCTCAGAGAAAACTTCAACGAAACGGCATTCTTCATGCCAAACCTTCTTACCGATGACAAGGGCGATTTGAAAATCAGATTCACCCTGCCAGAGAGCGTCACCACATGGAATTTCATTGGCGTAAGTCACGACAAAGACATGAACCACGCCATCACCACCAAACAAGTAATCGCTCAGAAAGTGGTTATGGTACAGCCAAATATGCCCCGTTTCCTGCGCCACGGCGACAAAGGCAGCGTGCAGATGCGCATTATAAACACACAGGGTAAACAGGTGCGCGGCACAGCTCGCCTGCAACTGATTGACGCACAAACCGAGCGCACACTGTTGACCAAGGCGACGCAATTCGTGGTTCAGCCCAACGGACAAACGGCACTACGCTTCCAGATTGACGCCAGCACACTACCGGAACTGCTTATAGCACGCTTCACGGCTGAGGGCAAAGGTTTCTCTGACGGCGAACAGCATTACCTTGCCGTGCTGCCTGGCAAAGAACTTGTTACCAACACCCTACCCTTCACGTTAAGTGATAAAGGCACTACCACGCTCAACATTCAGAAACTGTTCCCTACCACCGCCATAACCGACGCAAGCCTTACGCTGGAATACACCGCCCAGCCCGAATGGCTCATGTTACAGACACTACCATCGGTGGGCACACCTTCTGACAAGAACGCAATCTCGCTGGCTTCAGCATTCTATGCCAACAGCATAGCCAACCACATACTCCACAGCAACCCAAGCTTTAAGAATGTGATAGAGCAATGGAGTATGGAGAACGACAAAAACGGTTCATTGCAGAGTGCACTGGCAAAGAACCAAGAACTGAAAAGCATAGTTCTTGACGAGACACCGTGGCTTGCCACAGCCAACAAAGAGGCTGAGCAAAAGCAGCAACTGCGCAACTACTTCAACCAGTCAGTGATAGACTATCGCCTTAACGACCAACTTGCAAGCCTCAGACGACTGCAACAGACAGACGGTTCTTTCGCATGGTGGGAAGGTA
>CAZPNJ010000176.1:0-4494 GCA_964587765.1 uncultured Prevotella sp. | reverse complement strand
TTGCCAGCTCCCAGTGGGGCAGTCGAGCCTCTTCAACCACGGGGTTGGCGTCCCAGTTGCCCACCGTGTCGCCTTCCTTACATTCGCGCAGATTGCTCTTAACCACGTGGTTGTCGGCAGCCTCTTTGCCTTCAGGTACTTCGTCGTAAGGTATGTTTGGTATTTGGCAGAGCTGTTCCACAAGGCTCTTCTCAGCCTGGTCCATCTCTTCCTGAAGGGTTTTATCTTGTGCCTTCAGCTCGGCGACTTTCGTCTTTATCTGTTCGGCCTCTTCGCGCTTGCCCTGTTTCATCATCTCGCCAATCTGGCGCGACAGTGCGTTTGCCTGCTGCTTCTGAGCGTCGAGTTTCTGCTGTGCCTCTCGGCGGCTTTTGTCGGTCGCTATCACCTTGTCGATAGCCTCTTTCGCGTTTTTGAATTGTTTCTTCTCAAGACCTTTTATAACGCGGTCGGTCTCTTCGTTGATGAGCTTAAGTGTAAGCATATCTCTTGTTTTTGTTACTTTTTGTTTATAATTGAGGGCAAAGTTACGAAATATATATAAATAAAGGTAATTTCGCTTGAACTTTTTTGCCCTCAATTACGCATTATGCATTATAAATTATACAATTGTCAATTGTCTATTATGCATTAATTTCCTGTCACGTTTGTCACGCTGTCACGCTTTGTAGTATTTGCCGTCGCTTTTCAGTATCACTTTATTGCGGCATTTCCACGTGCGAATGCAGTAGTTGGCGTTGCCCGTCATGCCCAGTTCACGGCGCTTCCTTATCACGTCGTCGCGGGTGAACGCCTGTGGCAGCATGTCAAAAAGGTTGCCCTTGCTTACGACGCACGCCTCTGAGTTTTCGGCCTCAATCTCACGCTCGGCCTGCTCGCCAAAGAAGTGCATCTTGCACCACATGTCGTACATCAGCGTCCAGCGCACGAACTCAGCCATTTCGTCGGTCCACTCATTGCCGTGGGCTATGTACAGGCACATGGCACGGCGAAAGGTCATTACCAGCGCACGTTTGCCCAGTTCGTGAAAAGCCTCTGAGCAGAGGTCGGCGGCACGGTCGTCAAGTTCCTTCAGCAGCCTGCTCACAAACTCGTCTATCTGCTCGCAGCACACCTCGCCCGACGCCTCGTTCAGGTTGTCTATGAATGGCTTTAAGTGGGCTCTGAACACGTCGTCGTAGTCGCCTATTATGGGCATACGGTCGTCGTCGGGGCTGATGATGGTGCACAGTTGCAGTCTTGACAGCACGCCGTCGGCGACGTTGCCTCTGCCGAAGAATGTCTTTGCGCGGCCTATCGTTGACGCAGCGTTCCAGTTCCATTTCAGCGGGTTCTTGGTCGATACCGATTCAAGCGAAACGCGTGTCTGTCCGTGCATGGCGGTGTCAAAGGCGTTTTGAATAATCGTCACCACGTCTTGACTGATGGTTTTGGCTGAGCGCGACGTGTCTGCCAGTTTGTTAATCATCTCTATCTCGTTCATGCGGGTGTATAGAAACTGTCCTGAGTAGTCGCCGTTGGGGTTGGCGTTGTCAAGGCAATGGCACAGGGCGGCGTTGGTTATGTTCGACTCCAGCCACCTTATCATCGCCGTGGGCTGCGGGTCTTTGTTTTGCGTGGCGCGCTTGCCCTGGTTTTCTCGCTTCCACTCTTTCAGTTCGTCAAGGGCTATCTTGTCCTGTCGGCGTATGTCCTCCATTATGGCGTCGATGGGGTCGTTAATGTTCGATTTGCCAGCCGACATTCGTGCTATCAGCAGACTCTGAAAGGCGGGGTAGTGGCGCTTGTTGTCAATGTATCTGAACGACACGCTGCCCATGTGAGCGCCTATGGCGGGGAACACGCTCATGGCTACGGCAGGCTTCAGGTGGTCGGGCACGTTGCTCACCAGCAGCCTTATCATCGGCGGCAAATGGTGTGGCAACTCTGGCGGCTTGTTTTCGGGCTTGTCAGCCGCCTTCGCCTTGGCTATCTCGTTAGCGGTCTTTATCGCCTGCTTCAGCACCTTTGGCATCTGTTTGTTCAGTTCGTACTGCATTGCCGAGTGAACGGTCGAGCGAAACTCGTCGTCGCTCTGGTTGTATCTCGGCAGATTTTCCAGCAGCCACTGCTCGTCGTTGTGCAGGTATCGCATATAGCCTGCCACCTTCAGCAACAGGTTGTTGTGGTTGCCCGGCTGATTGCCCGTGTCGTCTATCCAGGGCTCTAAACAATGGGCTATTAACAATGCTTGCTTGCTCTTTTCGTCATCGCGCGTTGGGCTATTTGTTTTTTGATTGTCCGCTGTGCCTTGTTCATTGCCCACTGTCTCTTTTTGATTGCCCACTGTCTCTTTTTGATTGCCCGCTGTCACGTGTTGATGAACGTTAGGGGATAATTTTTCGCTGTCGCTCAACAACACGTGTACATTGTCAAACAGTCCCTCTTTAATTAAGAAAATATCCTCTGGCAGGCAGGCGTAGCTTAGTCGGCTGAGGTCTTTGCAGGCGGTGTCAAGTTTCACGCCCATAGCCGTTTCAATGACGCTTTGCACGTCCTCCACCGTCATGCTTTGCGGCTGTGTCATTACTACTCTGAGGCCATGCCCTGATGGCGTGCGGTGAACCAGCAACGTCAGTTTCAGCCAGTCTTCGCAATGCTGCTTAAACTTTTCAAACAGTTCTTCCGCTGAGCCTTCCTCTTGGTCGAAGTCGAGCATTACGAGGCCTGTGGGCTTCAGTGCGTCTTTCTTGCGCGACCCCTCGCGGCCGTCGGGTGTCTGCCCCATGAAGAAGAAGGCTGGCAGGCGGCGCTTCAATGCCTGCTTAGTGTGCTTGCTGGCGCCCGGCTGGCGCAGCAGGTTTATCGTTTGTTTCACTACCGGCAGTTTCAATATCTGTATGAACTGTTCTTTTGAAGCCACCGGCTTCCATGTGCGATCTATCGCATAATTTAAATATCCAATCATTTTAGTTTTTTAGTTTTGATTTTTGAGTTTTGAATTGTCCATTGAATAAAGCACTTCCGCAGCCGCGCACGTTTCGTCAACCATGACGTCGGCAATGCGCTCAAATGATTGCGTGGTGAAGGTCAATGTCAGTCTTAGCTCACCGTTCTTCAATCTCCTCAGTGCGCCGTGCGGCAGTTTTACTATCGTCTCTGCCATTGACGTGTGGCTCGGCTCGCGAACGAACGACAAGAACCCATTTGCCGACAGCGCAAGGCGGCCCTTCCATTCAAACGGCATCGCCACAACGTTGTCGTTCACCTTAAACAACTCTGCCAACATCTGTCGCCTCACGGTGTCGAGCGTCATGTCAGCCACATATTCTACAACTCCCTCAATTCCCTTAGCCTTTGCGGCTCTAACTGCGTTTTGTTTCATTTTTACTTTTGAAATTAAAGAGCAAATTGGCTATCAGTACATGGCCATGTAGTTGCGATCGCAAACCGACTGCCGCTTTAACTCAAATTTTAATAATGTGAGCGCTGGCCGTATGACCGAAAGCGCTCGTTGAAACTCTCTGCATGCAAAGTTATGGCACGAAAAAAGACCGCCCTACGATTTTTGCTCGTAAAACGGCCTTTGCCTTGAAATGGAGTTTCATGAAAGTTTCATGAAACCATACGCTATGTTCTCGATCGTACTTTCGGGGCTATTTTATTATATTTTGCGTTTTGCAAATCTTGCCATAATTCTGTGGCGTGGTGTTTATCTTCTTGCCGATAGCCTGCTGCAATAAATTAAAGGGAATGCGTTTGTAACAGCCCTCCCTTTGGTGCTTCACCAGATACTTGTCCATCTGCGACACGGCACGCACGCAGTCGTCCACATTCTTTTCCACCAGATTTAAGAATTCGTCTATGAGGTCACTGTTCTTAACGTACTTTGCAATCAGCTCGGGGTGACGCCTGCCGTCAAGTTCCTCTGCTGTGGCGTCATCGTCGTCTTCCTCGCTGCCGTTCGTGTAAACATGCTGCGTGCCGCCAAACTGCACGTTGCACCCCCTGAACGCACCGTCGGATATGTTAAACACATTACTAATATTTGGATTTTCCATTGTCAATTGTCACGTGTTGATGACCGTTAGGGAATAATTGTTCGTTATGCGCCGTCATGCTGCCGCCCAGACAACTGTTGCCCGACACCTTGCCTATGTCAAACGTGCCCGTCATGCCGCCTATGTTGTTGTTTATCTGGCAAGCGCCCATGTGCGAAAGCATCTCCATCTGCGCCAGTTGCCGCTGCCGCTCCTTTAAACATTTCTGCGCCACGTTGTCATACATTTGCTTTATGCGCTCGTTGCTTTCGGGGCTGAGCAGTTCGTCGCTGAATATAGCCCTTATCATGCACTCTACCTGGTCAAGCTGCTTCGTATCAGACGTGCGCTGCTCTGCCCACTCGCAGATGCGTTGCACCTTCTGCCGCTGCCACGCTGCCCTCGCCTCCATAACGGCCCTCTGCTGAATGCCCGATGTGTATTGGTCAAAGTTTGACAATACCCCTCGCAAAAA
>CAZPNJ010000175.1:0-4527 GCA_964587765.1 uncultured Prevotella sp. | reverse complement strand
TACGTTCAGGAAAATCAAGCAAATAAGATAACGGTGGCAAAGAACAATGCCTGCCACGTGGAGATAAGCGCCGACAACCAGACTTACACTCAGGACGGACCGTTTATCTACAACAAGGCTATGACTAAGATAATGTTCGTGTTGCATAAGGACAAGTATGGCAACGTGGTCACGGAGTATGAGATACCTTCGGGTGTGATTTCGGGCGGACTTAACGAGGACGGACGCCATTACAGCTTGTCTAAACTCACCTTCGCCAAGCCCACCACCTTCACTGGCGTGATAGGATTTTGCGACCAAGGCTACAACAACCTGCACGTAACTACCCTTGAGGTGCCAAAGAGCCTCACCACCTTCGTCAAGAACTGGGGCGACGTGGTGAACGTAACGTTTGAGGACGACGCCGTTATCTGTGGCAAGGTGTGCAAAGACAACGTAATATACGACGTAAACGGCGCTGACACCACGCAAATATATAAGATGTGGAGCCAAAATAGAAAGGTGTTTCACCTGCCCAACGGCATAGAAAAGTTGGCTGACGGCGTGCTCAGGGGCACCATTGACACCCTCTACGCCGGCACTGGGCTGAAGAGCTTCGGCACGCAGAGCAACGCCACCATCAAGTATTATAAGGTGCCAGCCGCTAACCCCTACCTGAAGACCGACGAGTTTGGCAACATTTACACCGCCGCTATGGACACCATAGTGTGGTTTAACAAGACCATAAAATACCAGAAGTACGAGTTGCCTGCCAGCATAAAGGTCATAATGGCTGACGCCTTCAAGGGCTCTACCATAGACACGTTCATTATAAACGCCGACGTAAAGTATGAGCCAGTGGCGTTTAACAACATGGTGATAAAGAAACTCGTGTTTGGCGACGCCGTGACCAAAGTGGGCGGCTTCAAGGGCTCTACTATTGACGACGTGGTGTTTGGCGCTAACGTGCGCCGCCTCACCGCATCGGCGTTTCAAAACGTTAAGACAACCGGCAACAAACTAAAATACATAGACATAGCCAACATTGACACCGTTGAGGCTTACGCCATGTCTGGCACAAGGCTAAAGATACATGACGAGGCGTGGTTGCAGCTGCGCTGGCTGGGCAACCAGTGTTTCAGCGGCACCGACTACAGCGCCAACGTGGTTGACCTGTCTAACGTTACTTACTTCGAAACGGAGTTTGGAGTAGGTTGGGGCAAGGGCGGACAGTTTAACAACGCTAAGATAGACTCCCTAATATTGCCCGACCACATGACGGTAATGCCTAACCAGTTCCTTCACAACGCAAACGTGAAGAAACAGATAAACCTGAAGAACATCACCACCCTTGACTGGATGGCAATGGGCACAAACGGAGATCTAACCAACCCGTTTACCAACGCCACGTTTGACCTGAAGAACGTGACCCAGATGGCTGGTTTCTCAATGAGAAGAAACAACGTGGTTACGCTATACGTTAGAAAGAATATCACCTCGGGGGATGGAGAGCAAGGCTCGCTCGCCAAGTGCCAAAAGCTGGAGCACATTTATTTTGACGATGGCGTGACTCAGACACCTGCTTTCTATGGAGCAACGGCGCTGCAAGAAGTTGACTTGAACAACGTGGAGGCTATACCCTCAGGTGGTTTCCAAAACTGCACGAGCCTATCGAGCGTGACCATGAACAGCGTAAACAAGCTGGGCGGCAGCGCTTTCAAGAATTGCACCAAGTTGACCAGCATAGACCTAAGCCAAGTGACGAGCATAGGCAGCGAGGCGTTTAGCGGCTCCGGACTGAGCAGCGTGGAACTGAACGACGGCGTGACCACTCTTTCGGCGGGAGCGTTCATGGGCGCCAAGAACTTGAAGACGGTTGACCTAAAGAACATAACCGTGATAGGCGCTAACGCATTCAAGAACTCTGGCTTGACGGAGATAGACCTCTCTAACGTTACGGAGATAGGCGACAACGCCTTTGAGGGCTGTGAAAACCTGAAGGTGGTTAACCTGAAGAACGTGACGAAGATAGGCAAGGAAGCTTTCAAGAACGCCGGACTTACGGCTATCACCCTTATGCAAGACACCACGGTGAACGTGGGCACTGGCGTGTTCTTCAACAACAAGTCGCTGACCACGCTAAAGATTGGCTCGGGCATGAAGGTTATGTCAACCGACCTTGCCTACGGCTGCGACTCGCTGGTTACCATTGAACTGACCGAGGGCGTTGACTCACTCTCTGACAACGCATGGAGCGGACTGAAGGCTAAGTCAATTAGAAACATCTTCTTCCCAACCACGCTGAAATACATAGGCGACCAGAACTTCAACGGATTTACCAACCTTGAGAACGTATGGATAAACAGCGACGCCGACGTGGCTAACGCCGTAAACGCTGGCGTGGCAGGCACGCAGTTCCACGTAACCTACAGCGTAAGAGAGAAGACCAACGTTGACTCTCTGCGCGACCTTGGTTACAACAACTGGCACTTCTTCGACAAGGTGCAGAACCGCATGCTTAACCCCGACGACAATAAGTACTACGGCACTTACTTCCTTGACCGTTCGTTTGCAGTGCCGGCAGGTCTGACCATGTACACCATCAACGGTGCCGACTACTCGAAGTACGACGACAGGGACAAGACCGACATCTACGCACTGAACCTGACACGCTACAACGCCGGTGACTCAATACCAGCCGGCACAGCCGTAATCGTTACCTCTGACAACACTCAGGAACTGAGATTCGACATCGCCACAGGCGCTCATGCCAAAGCCGAGGCTGACGAGATAAGCGAAAGCGAGCTGACAATAGCTGACATTAAGTTGGAGGGATTCATGCACGAGACCATGATACAGCAACAGGAAGGCTACCGCTACTATAAGCTGACTATTGCCGACGACGACCCGGGCGACTACAGCACTCTCGGTTTCTATGGCGGAGCAGCTAACTGCGCTGCGTTTAAGTCAGCTGCACAGAAGGCTTACCTCGCAGTTAAGTACGAGGCTTATCTGCAACAGAAGAAACTGGCTGCAACTGGTGCGTCGGGCGCAAAGTTCATGTTCAACGTTGACAGAGCCGTTGACGCCGCTGACACCAACGACGTAACGGAAATACAGGAATACACCTATAGCAGCAACAACGCCGTCAAGGGCATGTATAACCTGAACGGTCAGATAGTTGAGAACGTATATAAAGGTATAGTTATTGTAAACGGAAAGAAAATAATTAAGTAATACAAGCCCCCACGAGCTCCACAATGGGGCTCAGGGGAGCCAATTATTGAAACAATGAAGAAGACATACAACCGCCCTACCATGGGCACTATAAATATAGACTCTGAGTTGATGCAAGAGATACACAGTTCGCAAAACAGCGGTCAACCTCAGGGCAGTAAGGCAAACCGAAACATGTTCTACGACGAGGATAACGCTGAATGGTAAAACAATTCGGAATGGGACGATGAAGAATAAAACGAAACGGAGGCAACACTATCAGTAGCCTCCGTTTTTTATTTGTCTTGATTGTTTAGGGAGCGATTCCTCGTTTCCCTTTTTATTTGTCGTGTGTCTGGTTCTTCCGCTTGATATTATCATCGTAACGGCAACGATGATAAGCACCATGCCGAAAAGTATGCGAGAGGTAATATGCTCGTTGAAGATGACCACCGCAATGGCAATAGCCGTGACAGGCTCTAAAGCGCCCATAATGGCTACGGGCGTACTGCCCACACGCTGAATGGCTGCGCTTGTAGCCAACAGACTGAGCGCCGTTGGGAACAGAGCCAAGCCAAAGGCGTCGAGCCAAAGATACCAGTGAGTGTTTAATATATGTATGGAGCTGACGTTAAAGAAAGGCACGAACAGGAACAGTCCGAACACAATAACGTAAAATGTCAGCTTCAAAGTGGGTATCTCTTTCAACAACGGACGACTGCACGCCACAAGGTATATGGCGTATGCTATAGCCGAAGTGAAAATGATGAATACGCCCGTAAGGTTGAGCGTTGCGCCATTGTCGCCCTTATACAGCAAGCCTATGCCCACCGTTGCCAACAGCATACAAAAAACCGTCAACGGCGACGCCTTCTCTTTATAGGCGACAGCCATGATGATGGTTACCAAAATGGGGTAAACGAAAAGCAGAGTGGAGGCTATTGACGCTCCGATATAATTATAAGCCAGATACAGCGACAATGAAGAGTAAGCCATTATCAAGCCCATAAGCACAAGCGGAATCCATTGATTACGACGTATGCCGAAGCCTCGACCACGGGCTATCATCATTATAGCCAACAAGGGTATGGCAAAAAGATAGCGATAAAAAAGAACGCTTTCCGCATCGATGCCGGCACGCATCAGCGGAAGCGCAAACAAAGGGTTCATACCATAGCTGGCTGCAGCAAAAGCACCCAGCAGATACCCTACTATGGAAGACGACTTCTTGCCTACGGAAGGGTCGTTGTTCATTTCAATAAAACTTTCTGATTTTAGTAACGATTAGTTATTTACGGAACCACCTACGATGTCGAGCAGTTCATTGGTGAT
>CAZPNJ010000174.1:0-4534 GCA_964587765.1 uncultured Prevotella sp. | reverse complement strand
GACCGACACGAAACAGCGTTTCGAACCATGCACGGCCACGCATCCCTAACCTCCAGCCGCACCAGCTGTCGGTGAGACTGAACCAGAGGGGAATCACCTACAAGTCTTTGTTCGGTGACTATGTGCGTGATGCAAAGTTCATCCGTGTCACAGACCCATTCATCCGCCATCGGTTCCAGATAGACAACTTCGTGGACTTCGTGCAGATGGTCAGGGAGTGCAGCAACGACCCAGAGGAGGTGAAGCTGCACCTGTCAACGAACAATGACGATGACAAGGTGCCGGAGATGATAGACATCTTTGACGAGCTTGCCAATGAGCTGGCGTCATACGGCATCACGTTCACTTACGACTTCAAGGCGAACCACGATCGCTCCATACAGATGGATAACGGGTGGAACATCACCCTGGGCCGTGGCCTTGACATCTTCGAGAAGTTCAGCCCCTTCACCGTTGCCCGTGCTGACCAGGCTAGCCGACGTTGCAGGGAGTTCACCATTACCTACATTAAGAAATAAAATTGCTGAAAACTATTTAAACTGCTATAATCATGAAAAGAACAAGCGTTTTTCTTGTACTTCTCCTGCAGTGCTGCTGGATGCTTGCACAAAGCTACAATTCGCAAAACTCTATCAACAGAGTGGCATTAGTGTATTTCTATCAGGATGAAAAAGGATTCTTCCAGAAGAAAGAGAACGTCAACTTGCAGGAAGTGTTCTCGGTCGTTTCCACCTACGGCTATGACAAAAAATCCCATGAGCTTTATGTGGAAACAGACCGTGCCAACTGTGTTGTCACCGTTGCTGATGACCTTCACAAAGTGCTGAAGAAAAGTAAAAGTATCCCACAACTCAAAGGCGAAGAATTGACCATAAAGGCACAAGCCGTGAGCAAAGATCTGCAAGAGAAATTCAGTCGGTTAAATCAGGCCAGGCAACAACACATAGCAGACTCAATTGAAAGAGTGCGCCAGGATTCTATACGCAAAGCGAAAGAGGATTCCATCAGAGAAGCACAAGCCAAAGAGAAACTGGAAAAATACATTGCCAAGAACAGATGGAGCCGCGTTCCTGCCGGAAAACAGGGGCTATACTGCACATTCTGTGAGAAGAGCGTACAGGAAGATACTTTAAGTATCTACGCTATCAAAAACGACTCTGTGTTTTGGTATGACTTGAAATGGGGGTATTTGGTTAACTATTATGACCATGTTCATGCCGCTAAGATTCCAGCTTCACTGCAATCCAATAGGGATTTTGCCTATCATTGTGAAGCATTCGCAGATACCATCAAAGCGAAATCAGCCAAATTCTCCACAGAGCTGGCAAAGTATATGAATAGCATAGCTTTTCTAGGTTACCTTAAAACCCTACAGAAAGATGCACCCAATGGATTCTTTCTTGATTGGGGATGGGATGATGAGTATTCTAACATTACCTTTCACTTCAAATATTTGAATACAAACAAGAATACCATCAAATACATCGAAGTGTTCTTTACTGTAACGAATGATGTGGGCGATGTTCGTAAGACAGGCAGTTTTAAAGGAACTGGACCACTGGAGCAATGGGAGTCTGCCAGCTGGAATTGGGATCATTCTCAATATTATGTGGCTGGTGACGCATCCAACATGAGCATTTCTAAAGTGATTATCACATACATGAATGGGAGCAAGGTCACCATTCCCAAAAGCAAGTTACAATTTGACCACAGTACAGATTAGTATAACCAAAATAAACAAAACATGAAGAGGATCTGTTTCAATATTGCAGTAATAATGCTTTTGTCATCCGCTTTTTGCTCTTGCTCCCATGAGAAAGAGGCAAGGGCTGCCGTGGATAAGTTTATAACGGCATGGAAAAGTGCTGATGAGGTGGACATGAAAGAGGCGTATCCTGACGTGGAAAAGCTTCCGTCGTATTATAAGGCTGACGAAGCTACAATAACGGATATTAAGTCTGGGGAGAATGACACCTATGAGGCAGTTGTTCACATGAAGTTTACCAATGGTTTCGGAAAGAGTTCTGAACGTGACATCACATTCTTTGCCAAACCCAAAGATTTAGAAAACAAAGACACCTACATTGTATTTGACTCTAAAGGACTAACTAGCTTTTCGGAGAGTGACGCTTCAAAATACTACAAGTTTGCGAAGGCCGTAGGCGCGATAAAACCAGAGTACAAAACCGACGTGCAGATAGCACAAGGAATGGCTGACGCGATGCCACTTTTCATGAGCTATATGTACAATGTGAAAGTTTATCTTCAAGCGAATGTGAACTTTTCCGCTTTCAACTGGCAAAAAGGATATTACTCTGATTATGCTTCAGGCAATGCCGTTTGCATGAATAACTCACCTTATGACATACCAAGCTTGAAATATAAGGTTACATTCTACAGGGGCGATAACGTCGTGACTCAGGAAGATGGATATATTGGATATGGCACGCTAAATGCGGGAGAATCGACATCATTCTCATTCTATGCATCGTATGTGGGGAACGCAACGACGGCTCGGGTGGAAGCCGTTTTTGATGATAGTTTCATAGAAGAAATTGTCGCAAATTCCCGCTATGAAGGCAAAGAATACGAAGAGTATTTGAATAAACCAGCGACTGTAGAGAACGATACGATAGAAGAAGTAAAAACACTGTAATCAACACATCGCGTATGAAAGTATTGTCTGTACAGCAGCCTTGGGCATCCGCCATCTGCTCTGGAGTGAAGGATATAGAAAACAGGACATGGAAACCGAAAGAAGCACCTGGCAGGATTCTGATTCATGCCGGAGCGAAGAAAGTACCAAAGGATTTTGACGCTATGAACCTCTGGCCGGAAATGATTTCCACCATGTCGAACCTCAAACAGTCAGGTATCATACCAGAATATGAGGACATGCCGCTGTCTGCCATCATCGGTTATGTTGATGTGGTGGGCTTCGACACGGAGAATGATTCGCCCTGGGCTGGTCTTAACAGCACGCACTGGCAGTTGGCTAACGCATACCTTTTCGACGAGCCGATATGTAATGTGAAGGGAAAGCTGGGGCTTTTTGACTATCCACTCGATGAGAACAACCTGCCGCCAGCGCACAAGGTGGAACAGAACTTTCCCGTCATGGAAGGTGATTGCCTGACAGTGTACGTCAGCGAAAAAGTCTGGCAGATGCTACAGGAGGATGACTCTACCTTCTGCATCGACATCAACGACCCTTACGTCATAGATGTGTTGTGCCAGGAGGACTCCTTAGAGCTGAAACCTGTCAAGACAATTAAGATCTTGCACAGGAACAGCAAAGAGAAAGAAGTGGAGGTCATGACACGTAAGGTGGTCAATGTGGCATGGGACGCTTACAAGGACAAGGACGGCAAAGACCTGACTTATAAGCTGGATGAGAATAGCCCTGAGATAACTTGGATGTTCGCTATCTATGAAATGGAAAGAGATGACTGATGGACGGATGGGCAGAGACATACTACAGGACTGAGGAAGACTACATCAGCGGCCAGAACAAAGTGCTGCCGTATGCAGTGAATTGCAAGACTCACGAAAGGGTTGGTATTCTCAGCAAGGCATTGAAGGATGCCGGCTTCACGTATGCCGTGTCTTTCGCAGGTATCTCAAGCCGCATGACTTCCATGCTGGTCAATATGACCTTCAAAAAGTACGCGAAGTGTCCGTACCCGGTTAAATACAAAACCATTAATGACCGTGTATATACGCTAGAGGAGTTCATAGATGAAGTCTTAAACAAGATAGTTGCGAATCATAAATAGATACTCATACTATAATACAATAGTCTTATGATCCTGCTTCCGTAAAATAAAGTTTGTCATGAAGAAAACTATAGATATAAGTGTCGAAAAATACGAAAGGCTTAATAAAAATCGCCTGTTTGTCCTGCGTCTCTATGAAAACTTTCATTATGATGACAAAGGAAACGAAATAGACTATTCCGAATGGCAGTCTATAGACAGGGAGCTTAATATAAGTTTTGCTGCGGATAATTTTGGTGACAGGCCTCTTGGCTATTGCTTATGTATAGTTGATAAGTCAGAACCTAAAATTAATACAGAAGGTCTTATCGTGGATGGTACTGTAATTATGCATTTCCACGATTTTTGGGCAAAAAACGTAAACGATTGGGGCTGTATCTTTGAGAATTATGGAGCAAGAGCTGTTAATCAAGAAGACAAATATGCTTTTATGCCATTGCTATGGGTTCTTGACAAATATACTTGGAATTATGAAACAATAGAAAATGCCATCAGACGTTTTGCTACACAATACCACGCCTTATATATAAAAGCCTTTTTACAAATATCAAAGTGTCTAGCTAAAGGGAAGCAGGAGCAAATATCAAAGTTATGCTCAAAGTTTGGCTCCCGTTATTCTGTTTACATGCCTTCCATAATTACTGACTTATCTAGAGCGGCTTGTAACAAAATTAACGACGATATAAATGACCTGTTCAAGATAATTGATGAAATATTTAAATCTTCGTATTCTCGGAACGTTGATGCTTTAGTTGCAC
>CAZPNJ010000173.1:2143-4562 GCA_964587765.1 uncultured Prevotella sp. | reverse complement strand
ACGGTTACGCCGCCAAGTATTATTATAAGGCGTTGCAACGCAGGCTTAGCGCGATATTCCCATGGCTGAGCAGGTTGCTTCAGCTGTTCGGTGTCGAAACTCTCGTCAATCATACCGGCTATCTTGCAATAGCCGCCCAGTGGCAACCAGCCTATGCCGTAAGCCGTGTCGCTGTGCTTAGGCTTAAATTCAAACAGGTGAAACCAAGGGTCAAAAAACAGGTAGAACTTATCAACTCTTACGCCAAACAGTTTAGCCGCTGTGAAATGACCGCCCTCGTGCAGCAGTACCAAAAGCGAAATGGCAAGCATAAACTGCAAGGCTCTTATCAGAAATATTTCCATAATAGGTTTAGTCGGTTATGTATTTATATGTTTATGAATAAAATGCTATACCAGTTCGCTGGCTATGCGGCGCGCCTCCAGGTCGGTATCCACGTATGTATCGTAGTCGGGCTTTGCCGTAAACGCTACCTTTTGCATGGTCTGCTCAATTATGCGCGCTATGTCGTTAAATCCGCACTGGTCCTTACGGAAAGCGGCATTGGCTATCTCGTTTGCGGCATTGACTATGCACGGCATGTTTCCGCCCTGCTTTATCGACTCAAACGCTAAGGCGAGGCAACGGAACTTGTCAAGGTCGGGCTCGAAAAACTCCAGCTTTTCCTTGAATGGGTCGAGCCTGTCGCCGTTGAGTGGCAAGCGCTCAGGGAATGAGAAGGCGTACTGTATGGGCAGACGCATATCGGGCACGCCGAGCTGTGCCTTTATGGCGCCGTCGCAAAACTGCACCGCACTGTGAACGATTGACTGCGGGTGTACCAGCACTTGAATCTTTTCGGCAGGCACTCCAAACAGCCAGCGGGCTTCAATCACTTCAAAACCCTTGTTCATCATCGTGGCTGAGTCGATGGTAATCTTTGCGCCCATCTCCCATGTCGGGTGCTTCAGTGCGTCGGCTTTGGTTACGGTGGCGAGTTTTTCCTTAGGCAAGAGACGGAACGGGCCGCCACTTGCCGTCAGCAATATCTTCTCTATTGGGTTGTCACCCTCGCCCACGATGCTCTGGAATATAGCCGAGTGTTCTGAATCGACAGGTATTATCGGTGCGTGGTTCTCACGTGCCAGTTGGTTTATCAGTTCGCCCGCAACCACAAGCGTTTCCTTATTAGCCAGACATATCTTCTTGTGCGCTTTAATGGCGCTGATGGTCGGCGCCAGTCCGGCAAAGCCTACCATCGCTGTCAGTACCATGTTTATTGGCTCAGCCTGAACTATCTGGCACAAAGCGTCTTTGCCGGCATAAACTTTTATGTCGGGACAGTCGCTAAGCAGTTCCTTTAGCTTGTTGTAATGCTCGTCGTTGGCAATTACCACGGCGGCAGGGTTGAACTTTCGGGCTTGCTCAGCCAGTTTCTCGTATTGGTTGTTGGCTGTTAGACAGTAAGCCTCATAACGGTCAGGGTGCTGGCTTATAACATCAAGCGCCTGAGTGCCTATTGAGCCAGTAGATCCTAATATACAAATTTGTTGTTTCATAAATCGAGAATACCGTCAGGTATTTCCATTATAATCTGTTTGTTGTCTTTGTTTATTTCTTTTGCCAGTGCGAGTGGCAGCAGTGCTTCGCCGCCCGCAGTGGTCTGTATAGTGACAAGCACGTTGTCGGTGCGGTCGTTCACGTCAATTATTTTGCCAACCTCTTCGCCTGCGTTGGCATCTATTACGCTAAAGCCAACGAGCATGGGCAGTGACACTTCGCCTTCATCGCCGTCGGGCGCTGTTATCGAACGCGGAAAATATACGTCTGCGCCCGTCAGCTCTGCCGCTCTGTCGGCGGTGTCTATGCCTTCAAACTTCATTATGCAGGTTTCGTTGGTGCGAAAGCGATACTCTTCCATGAAGAAAGGCACCATCAGCGAGTCCACCTCCAAGAAAAGGTAGTCTGCATCGGCTCTGTCGAAGATGTCGTCAGCGAATTGCATCAACACTTCGCCCTTTATGCCGTGGGGCTTTCCTATACGCCCTATTTTATAAACGTCTATCAAAATTTTAGTTGTCTATTCGTTCAATCTTTGCTCCAAGCGAGTTCAGTCGGGTTTCTATATCCTGATAGCCTCGGTCTATCTGCGCAATGTTTGAGATTTGGCTCTTGCCGTTAGCCGAAAGTGAAGCGATTAGCAGCGCTATGCCTGCCCTGATGTCGGGGCTCGACATCTTTTGTGCTCTCAACTTCTTTGCGCGGTCGTGACCTATTACTACCGCACGGTGTGGGTCGCATAATATAATCTGAGCGCCCATGTCAATGAGTTTATCTACAAAGAACAGGCGACTTTCAAACATCTTCTGGTGTATCAGCACGCTGCCGCGAGCCTGTGTGGCTACTACGAGCAGTACTGAAAGCAGGTCAGGCGTCAGTC
>CAZPNJ010000173.1:0-2133 GCA_964587765.1 uncultured Prevotella sp. | reverse complement strand
CGTCAGTCCCGGCCAAGGTGCGTCGGCAAGTGTCAGAATAGTGCCGTCCATAAACGAGTCGATAACGTAGTGTGGCTGTTTAGGTATAATCAGGTCATCGCCGTCAACGTCTATCTTTATGCCCAGTCGGCGGAACGTGTCGGGTATGATGCCCAAGTTCTTTACAGACGCATTCTTTATCGTTACGCCTTCGCCCACCATTGCAGCCATACCAATAAACGAACCAACCTCAATCATGTCGGCAAGTATGGTGTGTTCGGTAGAGTGCAGGGCTTCAACGCCTTCTATAGTAAGCAGGTTTGAACCAATGCCCGTGATTTTTGCGCCCATGGCGTTGAGCATGTGGCACAGCTGCTGAATGTATGGCTCACACGCACTGTTATATATTGTGGTAGTGCCCTTTGCCATGACCGAAGCCATAACAATGTTTGCAGTTCCCGTAATCGAAGCCTCGTCAAGCAGCATGTAGCAGCCTTTCAAGTCGTCAGCCGTAAGTCGATATACGAAATCGTTGTCGGTGCGCTCCAGTCGTGCGCCTAATTTCTTAAAGCCCAGGAAGTGAGTGTCTAAGCGGCGGCGACCAATCTTGTCGCCTCCGGGCTTTGCCACCGTGGCTTTATGAAATCTGCCCAGCAACGGACCAATAAGCAGTACGCTGCCTCTGAGCGATGAGCACTTTCTTATGAACTCTTCGCTGCCAATATAGTCGAGTTTCAGTTCGTCGGCTTGAAATATAAATTCGTTGCGCTCAGGTCTGGTTACCTTCACGCCCATGTCCTGCATTAGTTTTATAAGATTTTGAACGTCCAAAATGTCGGGTACGTTCTTAATCTTGACCGGTTCGCTTGTGAGCAGTGTAGCGCTGATAACTTCAAGCGCCTCGTTTTTCGCTCCCTGTGGCGTAATCTCTCCCTTTAGGGGGTGTCCGCCCTCAATCACGAATGTTTCCATAGGCAGTTTTATTAGTTTGTTTTATTTCTTCTTGCGCTTCTTTGACTGACCGCCCGATTTGCCTCCGTTTTGCTGAATGTCTGCTTCAAAACGGAAGTTATCAAGGTCGAGTTGTATCTTGCCGTCGGTGAAACGCGCAAGGTCAGAAGCTACTTTCTCATCGTCAGACGAACCATGACTATACTGCATCAAATCGCGCTTCATTTGGTTGGCTATAAGTCTTACCAACTCATCGCGCTCTTCGCCTGCGGGCATCGTCTTCAACTGGTCAAACACCTCTTGCATCATAGAGCCGTAGTGTCTTCCCGGAATACGCTTTGACGGATATGGCACTTTGTCTGGCTTGTTGGCTATCTTCTTTGTGTCGTCGATAGCGATAGGCCAGTCAATGTCTAATTTGAAGTTGCTCATTATTGCGAGGTGCTCCCACAAACTGTTTGTCTGGTTCTCGTCGTTAAGAGTCTGTGGTGCTATGCGACGCATTACCTCAACGATTGCCTCGGCACAAACTTGGCGTTCATTTCTGTCAGTAAGGCTGATGGCATAATCTACCATCTGCTGCAAACTACGGCCATAAGCTGGCAACACAAGTTTCTCGCGCTGTGTGTTATAGTCAAGTCCTTCTATTTCCATGTTTCATTTTATAATAGTTTTTTAGGCAGTTTTGCTACGAAGTCTTTCAAGTAGTATGGCACAAAGTATGCCACGTCTTCAAATCGTTCTTCAGCTATGCGCTTCTCTGCCAGAGGGTACATATATTTTGCCAGTGGCTCTATGTCTTTAATGAAATGTGCGTTAGGGTGATTGATTACTTCCATGCACTTTGCGGCGCCATTGCCAAAGAAATAAACCGGGTGCTCGTCAAGATACTCTTTGTAGGTGTCGGCATCAACAACGTTTGCCTCTGTCTTTCTGACTTCTTTCAGTCCGCGTGTCAGTATCTGCGAGTAAACCTCCATTCTGCGGGCATCAAGCATTGGGCAGAGCAGAGCGTCCTCTTCCTTAACAAGTTCTTTCAGCAACATGGGTACGCACATTAACTCAAGCGTTGGAATGGCTATGAGTTTTACGTCTCTGCCGTAGCAGACACCTTTAGCCATAGATACGCAAATGCGCAGGCCTGTGTAAGAACACGGACCGCAACTCACGGCCAATGCATCGAGTGGTATAGCATGATTATCA
>CAZPNJ010000172.1:0-4620 GCA_964587765.1 uncultured Prevotella sp. | reverse complement strand
GAAGTTCACCACTGCAAGAAATGTGTATGTGTCAACCCCCTGATCCTCACATACATCCTTAACGGTTTTATCGCCAAAGCCAAGGCTTATGCCAAAGGCACCCAAGCTCTGCAATATATTATGATTATCTCTGATGATGGAAATTAGGCTATCAGTAGCCTCATACATTTTTCGTGTTGTCATAGCCTATTAAAAGAGAGGTACCTAGCGGAGTCGAACCGCTCTACACGGTTTTGCAGACCGTTACCTAACCGATCGGCCAAGGTACCATTTAGCAAAACATCTGCGCCTAAGCGTCATTTGCGAGTGCAAAGGTATATTATTCTTTTGAATTTTCAAAACTTTTGCGTGATTTTTTGCAACTATCTTTAAGAATACAGCCAGGGCACCCATAATCGCAGGGTGTTTCAGACCTTTTTATGGTCAAATAAATACGGCGACCTGCATAAATCAAGCAGGCCGCCAGTATTATATAAACTATGATTTGCTCTGTGTTCATTAGCCTTTTTTTGTGGATAATAAAACAGCAATTCAGTATGCTTAATAAGCAAACAGAGGATAGTCCTTCATAGTGTCGTTTACCTTCTGACGAACGGCTGCTATAACCTTATCGTCCTCAGGTGCGTTCAAAACCTCTTCAATGAGTTCTGCAATGAGGCGCATCATGTCTTCCTTAGCGCCACGAGTGGTCATGGCAGCAGAGCCAAGGCGAATACCACTTGTCAGGAATGCTGAACGAGTGTCGTAAGGAACCATGTTCTTGTTGGCAGTGATGTCAGCTGCCACGAGCGCGTTCTCAGCCAACTTACCAGAAACCTCTGGATATTTCGAGCGCAGGTCAACAAGCATTGAGTGGTTGTCAGTGCCACCACTGACGATTTCAAAGCCACGTTCCTGAAGTGCCTGTGCCAGAGCAGCAGCATTCTTCTTTACCTGAAGAGCATAGTCTTTCCATGATGGTTGCAGGTTCTCATAGAAACCTACTGCCTTACCAGCGATGACATGCTCAAGAGGTCCACCCTGAATACCAGGGAACACAGCTGAGTTGAGCAACGAGCTCATCATGCGTATTTCGCCCTTCTTAGTGGTCTTGCCCCATGGGTTTTCAAAGTCTTTGCCCATAAGAATGATACCACCACGAGGACCACGCAGAGTCTTATGTGTAGTTGATGTTACGATGTGAGCGTATTTTACTGGGTTGTCGAGCAAACCTGCTGCGATAAGTCCTGCCGGGTGAGCCATATCAATCATAAGTATCGCACCAACTTGGTCAGCAATCTGGCGCATACGCTTGTAGTCCCACTCACGACTGTAGGCTGAGCCACCACCGATAATCAGCTTTGGCTTGTTCTCAAGTGCCAGGCGCTCCATCTCGTCGTAGTCAACACGACCAGTTTCCTTGTTCAAGTGATAGCCAATGTGGTTATACAGTATTCCCGACATGTTTACAGAGCTACCATGAGAGAGGTGTCCACCCTGGTCAAGGTCAAGTCCCATGAATATGTCACCTGGCTTCAGGCAAGCGAAGAACACAGCCATGTTAGCCTGTGCGCCAGAGTGAGGCTGCACGTTGGCGAACTCTGCGCCAAAGAGTTTCTTTACTCTCTCGCGAGCAAGGTCTTCTACCTGGTCAACAACCTGACAGCCACCATAATAGCGATGTCCTGGCAGTCCCTCGGCATACTTGTTTGTAAGGTATGAGCCCATGGCGTTCATTACCTCGTCAGAAACGAAATTCTCAGAAGCAATCAGCTCCATGCCCTTCAGCTGGCGCTGGTGTTCCTGTTCGATAAGATCAAAGATTTGCTGGTCTTTTTCCATTGTTAAACTAACTTTACATTATTGATATTCTGTTCTTTATCGCAATAGTGGCACTTTAATATGCCATTTTCTTTATCCACGACATTGAAGACAGTGGTCATAGGCTCGTTGTTGGTAATGCACTTGGGGTTGTTGCACTTTACTATGCCATTCAGGCAGTCGGGTGTTTCCACAGCCTTCTTCTCTACCACCTCATAGTCTTTAATGATGCTCAGCACCACATTGGGCGCAACCACCGACAGTCGGCTTATCTCCTCATCGGTAAAAAACTTGTCAGAGACCTTTATGATGCCCTTGCAGTTTATCTTCTTTGAAGGGTAGTTGTATCCGATGGTTACTGGGGTGTCTAAGTTGTCCAGTCCCAACACCACTGCCACCTGCCAAGTCTTGTCTGCCGGTATGTGGTCTATGACGGTTCCGTTCTCAATAGCGGCGACTAATCTTTCCTTCTTGCCCATTTTCTTTTCTGGTTTTTGTTTCTATAATATCTACACCTTATTATATATATAAGGCTACAATATAGTTTTATCGTTCTTTATGTCCTCAAGCGTGTATCCAAGCACATGACTGTAGATAGCCTCTCTGGCATACAGTCCGTTCTTGGCCTGCTGTATGTAATAGGCATGTGGATTGCTGTCAACGGCATAGTCTATCTCGTTTACTCTGGGCAGTGGGTGCAGCACCTTCATGTTGTCCTTGCAGTTTACGAGCATATCGTTCGTGAGCGTATATACGTTCTTGACTTTCTCATATTCCATAAGGTCGGAGAAACGCTCTTTCTGCACGCGAGTCATATATATGATGTCGGCATCGGCTATGACCCTCTCGTTAAATGCTGTATGCTCTTGAAAACTAATGCCATGCTCCTTACAATATAACTTATATTCTTGGGGCATGGCAAGTTCCTTAGGCGAAATAAAGTGGAAGGTGGGGTTGAAGTGGCGCATCGCCATCACAAGCGAGTGAACCGTTCTGCCATACTTCAGGTCACCAACCAAATAGATGTTGAGGTTATCCAGCCTGCCCTGAGTCTTGTAAATGGAGTATATGTCAAGCAGGCACTGCGAGGGGTGCATGTGCGCACCATCGCCTGCATTGACTATTGGCACTGGCGCCACCTCCGAGGCATATTGCGCTGCACCCTCTATATAGTGGCGCATGACAATTATGTCGGCATAGTTACTTACCATCAGCACTGTATCCTTCAAAGTTTCTCCCTTTGACACGCTCGACACTTTGGCGTCGGTAAATCCTATCACCTTTGCTCCCAAGCGATTAGCAGCAGTCTCAAAGCTCAGACGAGTGCGCGTAGATGGTTCAAAAAATAAGGTGGCAATGACTTTTCCCTTCAGGAGGTCCCTGTTGGGATGCTTCTCAAATTCCTCCGCCATCTTAATCAGGTACATGATATCGTCCTTCTCAAGAGTGGCGATGGTTACAAAATCACGTTTTCTCATTGGGGTTTGCTCTAAATCGTGCGCTAAGGTACTGCTTTTTTTGTAAACGCTCACACAAAAAGGGCAATTTCTTTACACTAAGTTCTTATTTCTATTTTTTTGTTCGTAATTTTGCCCGATATAAGAAAACAATATATATACGATGCGGAAGAAATTTATCATAGTATTGTGGTCTATGCTCGCACTGGCAGTGCTTTCTGGCTTTGGCATATTCATTGCCATCTGGAATGGTAAGATTGGCTATATGCCCGACATTGAAGACCTGCAAAATCCTATCAGCAGATTTGCTACTCAGATATACTCAGCCGATGGAAAGGTGCTGGGCACATGGAACTATAATCGTGAAAACAGAGTCGTGGTGCCATACGACAGTTTGTCGCCTCACCTCGTTCATGCCCTCGTTTCAACTGAAGATGAGCGCTTCTACGACCACTCTGGCATTGACTTCATTGCCCTTGGGCGAGCCATTATTAAAAGAGGTGTGCTGGGTAAGGAAAGTGCTGGTGGTGGCTCTACCATCACTCAGCAGTTGGCTAAGCAGTTGTATTCAGCCACTGCCCACAGCACTTTCGAGCGCTTGTTGCAAAAGCCTGTCGAGTGGGTTATAGCCATAAAACTTGAGCGCACCTACACAAAGGAAGAAATCATAGCTCTCTATCTGAACTACTTCGACTTTCTGCACAATGCTGTTGGCATAAAGACTGCTGCTCACACCTACTTCGGCAAAGAGCCCAGCCAGCTTACAGTCACTGAGTCGGCAATGCTCATTGGTCTGTGCAAAAATCCATCGCTCTTCAACCCTATTCGCTTTGGCGAGCGTTGCCTTGAGCGCAGAAACGTTGTGCTGGGTCAGATGCTCAAATCGGGCTACCTCTCTGAGGCTGACTTCAACACCTATTGCAAAGAGCCTCTTACGCTCAACTTCCATCGCAACGACCATAAAGATGGTGAGGCTACCTACTTCCGTGAGTTCCTGCGCCAGTATATGACTGCAGAGAAACCTAAGATTGACAACTATCCCTCATGGAACAAGCGCCAGTATGTGCTCGACTCTATAGCATGGGAGAGCGATCCTCTTTATGGTTGGTGCAACAAAAACACAAAGTCCGACGGTTCACATTATAATATATATACAGACGGACTGAAAGTATATACCACCATTGACTCGCGTATGCAGCGTTATGCTGAGGAGGCTGTTTACGGACATGTGGCTCACTACCTGCAACCTGCGTTCAATCGTGAGAAGCGTGGTAAGGCTACATCGCCATTCTCAGACCAGCTAACCACTGCTCAGATAAATCAGATTATGGAACGTGCTGTCATTCAGAGCGAGCGCTACAGA
>CAZPNJ010000171.1:2294-4636 GCA_964587765.1 uncultured Prevotella sp. | reverse complement strand
CTGCCCAGTCTTCCCAACCTACGTTCCAACCCTCAACCAGCTCCTCGTCAAGTCCGTTCTTAGCGGCGAAGTCAATGTATCGCTTCACATCCTCGGTGTTTGCGCCGTGGCGACCGTTGGGCTTAGAATGGGCAAAGTCGGTTACGCCTAACTGTACCGAAGGGTAATCGTCGGTGTAGTGCCATGAGTTGCGGCCCACAATCATCTCCCACCATACGCCGCAGTACTTCACAGGGTGAATCCACGACACGTCTTTCAGCGCGCAAGGTTCGTTGAGGTTAAGTATCAGGTTTGACGATAGCATATCGCGAGCGTCGTCGCTTACCATTATGGTACGCCAGGGCGACTTGCACGGCGTTTGCATACAGCCTTTCAGTCCCGTGGCGTCAGGTGTCAGCCATGACTCAAACACCATGCGCTTGTCGTCAAGGTTAAGGTGCATTGTGGCGTAGTTTACGCATGCCGCCTCGTGAATGTTTATGTAGAGTCCGTCGGCTGTCTTCATCTGCAGCGACGTTTGAACGCCCGTGTCAGAGAATGGTGTCTGCGACGAGTTGCCGGTTATGGCACCCTTCATCTTGCCACGTATCTCTGAGAGGCGTGACTCTACCGTCTCGTATTCCTGGGTGTCGTAGTCGCCAGGCAGCCACCATGCGATGTGGTCGCCCGTAAGAGCGAACTGTGTGTGCTCCTCCTTAATAATAAAATAGTTCAGTTTATCTTGTTGTGGGAATTCATATCGCAGTCCCATGCCGTCATCGTATATGCGGAAGCGCACGGTCCTGGCTCTGCCCGTTGCCTGTTGGCTTAGGCTGACGGCCATTTCATTGTAATGGTTGCGAATGGTTGACGACTCGCCCCACACTGGGCTCCAAGTCTCGTCCATCGTTGATTGCTTGGCGCTTTCAAGTGTGAAGCCGTCCATCAAGTCGGTTTCGTTCAGTCCCTTGCTGGCGTGCTTGTCTTTGGCAAGTTCCAGTCCTAAGTGGCTCGGCTTTATCACTGTCTTGCCCTTATAGGTCATGCTGTATGTAGGCACTCCGCCCTCAGCGATTTCAAACGTCACGCAGATGTTGCCCGAAGGCGACGTCGCTTTTACTTTCTGCTCAGCCGTTGGTTGCGCCGCATGTAGTTGTCCACACAGCGCAAACAATGGCAGGTATAGCAGAACTGTCAATGTTAATGTCTTCCTTTTCATTTTATGGTTTTATACATTTATTATATACGGCCGCTTTGGCTGATTAGTCGCTTTACCTCGCCGGTGAATTCCTTGTCCTGCATCAGCTGCTCTATGCTCAGGTGCATACGATAGCGCCAATAGTGGTGAGGGTTGGCAGGTATGTTTATGCGCTCGCTGTCAGCGTCGGCAAGGCGCAGACGCTCGCTCATGGCAAGCCAGTCCTGAATGCTGATGACGCACAGCAATGAAGGCGACGCGAGGTGAGCCGACAGGATGTCTTGCGCCAGTGCTCCCGACAGTGGGTGAGGCGCTGGCCCCTCGTGATACATTACATTATTATAATATGCCTGTGTGCGATTATAGTCTTCGTCCCACCACTGGCGCAGTGTCGGCATATCGTGGCTGCTGATGGTGCATACCGAGCGGTATGGATTGCGCGACAGTTGCCCGAACTTCAGCGTAGGGTCTTTCGGCATCGACTGTATCTCAAGCGACAGAATGCTAAGCTCGTTCATAACCCACGCTACGCAGTCTGGCACCATGCCGAGGTCCTCGGCGCATACCAGCATACGGGTAGCCTGAACCAGCCGTGGCAGTTTCTTCATAGCCTCTCTGTACCAGAACTGGTTATTGCGGCGGTAATAATAGTCGTTGTATAGTTTGTTGAAGGCGGCCTTGTCGTTGTCCCACAAGGCACGGTACATAAAGTCAAACTGAGCCGATATTCTTGGGTGGAACTTGCTGCTGTCCTTGCGGTCACGAACGAACAGCACGTCGCTGACCATTGCGTATAGTCCGTCTCTGAGCCAGATGTCCTCAGCTGATGTCTTGCCCTGGAAGAAGGCTTCAATCTTGCGCTGCGTGTCAAACTCAGGGCGCAGGTCGTAAACGTCGTCGTGACTCCTTTTCAGGAACTTGTCTTTAACGAATCCGGCGTGAGGGCCAAATACCTCGTCAACCACCCAGTCGGTGATGAACGGGCGTGTGAACAGTTCCTCCTGAAAGCGCAGTCCGTATGCCTCAATCTCTTCGCGCGTCATGCCGAGCGACGGTGAGAACTGACCCAGCAGTCCGTGTACCGAACTGAGCGGAATGTCCCATATACGGAAGAATCCCAATACATGGTCTATGCGGTAGGCGTCGAAATATTGCGCCATGTTGC
>CAZPNJ010000171.1:0-2284 GCA_964587765.1 uncultured Prevotella sp. | reverse complement strand
CATCGTCCAGCTTCTGATAAGGCTCCTGATACTGCACGGCGATACGCGGATGCCAGCGGTCGCTGCGCTTGTGGTCCACCAGGAACAGGTCGTCGTGGCCATAGATGCCATAGCCCTCTATCTCCTCACGGCTCAAGCCCAGTGCAGGAGCAAACTGTCCTTCCAGTCCCGACTTATAAGGTACGGGAATCTCCCAGATGCGGAAGAAGCCCAGCACGTGGTCGATGCGATAGGCGTCAAAATACTGTGCCATCTTGCGGAAGCGGCGTACCCACCACTGGCAGCCGTCTTTCAGCATCTCGTCCCAGTTATAGGTGGGGAATCCCCAGTTCTGCCCGTTGACAGAGAAGTCGTCGGGTGGTGCGCCGGCCTGCGAGTCCATGTTAAAGTAGCGAGGCTCGGTCCAAGCGTCGCAGCCGTAGCGGCTCACTCCGATTGGTATGTCGCCTTTCAATACCACGCCTTTCGTGCGAGCATACTCGTGTACGGCCTTCATCTGCTGGCTTAGTATAAACTGAGTGAACAGATAGAAGCTGATGCGGCGGTGCTCATCGGTGCGCACCTCGCTTAGGCGCTGGCGGCGACTTTCGTTCCACTGCTCGTTGCCCTTCCACTTAGAGAAGTCGGCTGTGCCATGCTCGTCACGCAGACGGCAGAACTCGCCATACGGCACAAGCCACTCCTGATTGTCATTGAAGAACTGGCGATACTCCGCCGATTGGGCTACCTTTGCGCCCTCCTGTTCAAACAATAGTTTCAGATATTCCTCCTTAGTCTGGTTTACAGCCTCATAGTCAATCTGCGGCAGCGTGTTCAGTTTCAGCCGTGCCTCTTCCATACGCTTGCGGGCGGCGGCATCGGCGAGCGGCGGCAACTGCCTGAAGTCAACGTATTGCGGGTGCAGTGCAAACACGCTGATGCAACTATAAGGATAGGAGTCGGTCCACGTGCGCGTGGTGGTCGTGTCGTTTATTGGCAGAATCTGCAACACCCTTTGCCCCGTCAGGCTCATCAGGTCAATCATCTTTTTCAGGTCGCCAAAGTCGCCCACGCCAAACGAACCCTCGCTCCGGAGTGAGAATACCGGCACGAGCGTGCCAGCCATTCTGAAGTTGTATATCGGGAAGAAGGCTTGGTCGAGTTCATACACCACAGCCTCGCCCTGGTGCATCTCCGGCAGACAGATGTCGCGGTTCTGGTTGGTCTCCCACTGTATGGTGCCGTCGCCGTTGAGGGTTACGAACTTAAACTCTACGGCTGTCTCGTCTCTGCCGTATTCAAAGGCGGTGGCGTCAAGTTCAATGACCCACTCGTTGTGTTGCTGCTCGGTCATGGGCAGAGCCTTGTCGGCGTTCCATGCTCCCAGTGGTCGGCTGCTGCCTACTATGGCAAGGCGGTCGGTCGAGCGCAGTTGTGGCGCTCTCACTTTCAGCGTAACCGTTCGTGCGTGGCTCGTAGCCTTTGGCTCTGCCAAACGGCGGCGCGACACGCAGTCAGTGAATGCCGACGAGTATCTGTAGCTGTCTTGCGGAATGTCTATCCAGTGGTCGTAAACCATATATACGTCGCCTCGCTTGGCGGTCAGCGCCAGTCGGTGCGGCTCGTTAAGCCACTCGTGGCGGCCTACGCTGCCATCGTGGTCAACGCTGTAGTAGTAGGTGATTGCGCCCTTAGGCTTAACCTCGTTGTGCAAACGATAATACCAGTGTAAGCCATCGTCTGTTTGCATACGCAGCGTAGCTTCATGCTTCAGCTCGCCATCGGCTTCCCTGCAGACAATGTTTAGTAACAGTTCTTCGCCAAACACTGTCTTGTATTCAATGTTGAAGTAGATATCCATGTTAATCGTTGCTTAGGATTTTACTTGTTTTACTGCCTCAAAGTTACGAATTATGCCAATACGCTGGTTTTTATATAGATATGTTTTTGCGCAAATTACTGTGCAAACGTTTTGCCATTTGCGCAGCCGTGGCTACACCTTATATATATTATGCGCGCGCGTAGGCGTTGGCAATTAATCTCTGTTTAATCATTCATCAGCTTACGTTTGCCTTACATTATGCGAAGTGTCGGACGAATATCAAAAGGGGGTAAAAAAAAAGAAAAAACGTGCTAAGTCCTACCTCGTACTTAGTACGTTTTTATTTAGTTTTAACGGTGCTAATTTATGCAAGCATAATGATAAAAGCAAATAAAATCGCTGCTTTTTAAGTCTTTTTATGATTTCAGTAGTAAGTGGCGGATTCCATAAGCAAGTGCAAAATTAGTAATAAGTCGTGGAAAT
>CAZPNJ010000170.1:0-4670 GCA_964587765.1 uncultured Prevotella sp. | reverse complement strand
TGGACTCGAAATCCGGTATACCCCTTTCGGGTATCGGGGGTTTGAATCCCTCACTTTCCGCAACAAAAGAAGACTACGCACGAGAATATTTTCTCGATGCGTTGTTTTCTTTTTTTGATATATGATTGTGACCTCTAAAAAATGATACTTTACGACGCAAAGTGACATTTCTTTTTGAAAGACTGATTTTTTTCGTATATTTGCACCACTATAACAATCAATATAAATCAAATGGAACAGGTATTTAGCTACATTATTAGCTTAGGGGCAAGTGTGATGATGCCCATTATCTTCACGGTCATAGGGCTGTGCATAGGCATGAAGTTTGGAAAAGCGTTGAAGTCGGGCCTTTTCGTGGGCGTGGGCTTCGTGGGATTAGGAATCGTTACTGCGCTGCTGACAGAGAACTTCGGTATGCCACTCGACTCTATAGCCGATATCTATAATCTAAAGCTTAATGTTTTTGATATGGGCTGGCCAGCTGCTGCCTCTGTTGCATACAACACAGCTGTTGGCGCACTGATAATTCCGATTTGCTTAGGAATAAATTTCCTGATGCTGATAACTAAGACCACAAGAACCGTAAACATAGACCTTTGGAACTATTGGCACTTCGCTTTCATTGGTGCTGTGGTTTATTTCGTAATGGGACAGAGTCTCGCATGGGGCTACTTCGCTGCAATCATCTGCTACATCATAACGCTTGTTATGGCTGACTTGACTGCGCCTGCTTTTCAGAAATATTATGGAAACCTTGACGGCATAAGCATTCCGCAACCTTTCTGCCAGAGCTTTGTGCCATTCGCCATTATTATAGATAATGTGTTGAACATGATACCAGGCTTCTGCAAACTTGATGTTGATGCAGAGGGCTTAAAGAAAAGGTTTGGCGTGCTGGGCGAGCCATTGGTACTGGGTGTAATCGTTGGCTGTCTGATTGGCATCTTGGCACGATTTGACGTGAAGGGTATTCTTTTCCTTGGTGTTACGATGGGTGCTGTTATGGAACTAATCCCAAGAATTACGAAACTTTTCATAGACGGACTGATGCCTATCTCTGAGAAGACAAAGGAGATAGTGAACAAAAAGTTCAATGGAAAAACTATAAACATTGGCATGAGCCCTGCACTGGTAATAGGTCATCCAACCACGCTTGTAGTGTCGTTGTTACTCATTCCTACGGTGCTATTCTTGGCAGTGGTATTGCCGGGAAACCAGTTCTTGCCATTGGCTTCACTTGCAGGTATGTTCTATCTGTTCCCAGTTGTATTGCCAATAACAAAGGGTAATGTGGTGAAGACATTCATTGTAGGATTGGTAGCACTTATCTTTGGCCTGTATTTCGTAACTGATATGGCTCCAGACTTTACGATGGCAGCCAACGAAGTGTTTGCGCAAACTCAGGACAAGGCTGCAAAGATACCAGAAGGTTTCTCTGGCGGAGCTCTTGATTTTGCCTCATCATTGATAGGCTGGGTTATTTACAAACTCACCTGTGGTATAGAATATGTAGGCGCTGCGCTGTTGGTAGTGTTTACTGTGGTAATGATGCTTATCAACAGAAAGAGAATTGTAAATGAGTAAAATAAAGAATAGAAATATAAAGACTAATATGAAAAAACTGTTTTTATCTATCGCAATGTGCATGGCAATGATTAACGCCAATGCGCAGACTGTAAATTGTGAAGTACGCTACGGCCATCACCCACAAGACGCTAAGGAATATGACACTCAGCGTCTGCGTAAGGAGTTTCTAATGGAAAAGGTGTTTGCACCTAACGAATTTAACTTTGTTTACTCAATGTACGACCGTTTCGTGCAGGGTGGTGTAGAACCTGTTGGACAAGTATTGGCATTGAAGAGCCTGAAAGAGTTTAACACGGAAAACTTCCTTGACAATCGTGAGATGGGTATAATAAACATAGCTGGTGATGGTGTTGTTAACGTTGACGGCAAGGCTTACGAGTTGAAAGCAAAAGAGGCTCTGTATGTAGGTCGTGGCTGCAAGAACATTACATTCGCATCGAAAGACGCAAGCAAACCAGCAAAGTTTTGGATAAACTCGGCTACGGCTCACAAGTCATTCCCTGTGAAGAAGGTAACGCTGAAAGAGGCAAAGATTATAAAGGCAGGCTCATTGGCAGGCTCAAACGACCGTGTCATCAACCAACTTATCATAGATGGTGTGGCTGGTGTGCACACATGTCAGTTGCAGATGGGACTTACCGAGCTGAAGACAGGTTCTGTATGGAACACCATGCCAGCCCATACACACCTTCGTCGTATGGAGACCTATCTTTACTTTAACCTGCCTGCTGACCAGATGATTTGCCACATCATGGGTGAACCACAGGAAACTCGCGCTATCTGGATGAAGAACGAGCAAGCAGTAATTTCTCCACAATGGAGCATACACTGCGCAGCCGGAACTTCAAACTATACCTTTATCTGGGGTATGGCTGGCGAGAATCTTGACTACAATGACCAACAGCGCATTGCTATTACCGATTTGAAATAATAATGAAAAGAGGACTTTGAGCAATGCCTAACATTAAATCAACAAATGTACGTTGGCTGATATGCACTATGTTGTTCTTTGCGACAACAATTAACTATATGGATAGACAGGTGCTGTCGCTGACATGGAAAGATTTTATTGCCCCTGAGTTTCATTGGACTGACACAGATTATGGAAAAATAACGGGTATATTCTCAATATTATACGCCATATTCAGTCTGTTTATTGGCAAGATTGTGGACAGGATGGGTACTAAGCGTGGCTATCTTGCAGCTATCGGAGTTTGGTCGTTTGGCGCATGTTTGCATGCTGCCTGCGGCTGGGCAACAATGCAGATTTCGGGTGTAGAGTCAGTTGCTGCGCTGAGAGCCATTCAAGCAGGAAGTGATATGGCACTGATGGTGTCAACTGTAAGTGTTTACTTGTTCCTGTTCTGTAGAAGTGTGCTTGCTGCTGGTGAATCGGGCAACTTTCCTGCTGCCATAAAGGTAACAGCTGAGTATTTCCCCAAGAAAGACCGTGCTTTTGCAACGAGCATTTTTAACAGTGGCGCATCAATTGGCGCACTTGTTGCACCGATAACCATTCCTTCGCTTGCTGAGGCTATGGGCTGGGAGGCTGCTTTCATTATAATTGGTGGTCTGGGTTTTATATGGATGGCACTTTGGGTGTTTGTATATAACAAGCCCGCAGAGAACAAACATGTTAATGAAGTGGAGCTGGCTTACATTACACAGGACAAAGATGAAGACGTGGAAGAGCAGAAAGCCACACAGGTGGAAGAGAAGGGTATCTCTTTCTGGCGTTGCTTTACATATCGTCAGGCATGGGAGTTCATCGTTGGTAAACTTATGACCGATGGCGTATGGTGGTTCTATTTGTTTTGGGCACCTGCGTATTTCTCAGACCAGTTTGGATATAAGTCATCAACAACAATGGGTCAGTTGCTCATATTCATGCTATATGCTATAGTTACTATACTGAGTATATTCGGTGGCTATCTGCCAAAACTGTTTGTTGAAAAGAAGGGCATGCAACCATACGCAGGACGTATGCGCGCAATGCTAATATTTGCATTTTTTCCATTATTTGCACTTTTCGCACAGCCTTTAGCAATGTGGGAGAACTCACCAATAGACCCTGCATGGTGGCCCGCAATAATAATTGGACTGGCTGGTGCTGGTCATCAGGCTTGGTCGGCAAACTTGTATTCAACGGTAAGTGATATGTTCCCGAAGAGTGCAGTGGCTACTATCGTTGGCATAGGCACTATGGCTGGTGGCATTTCATCAACCGTCATAAACTATGGTTCAGGTGTGCTTTTCACTTATGCTGAAAGACAAGGCGCAGCCTTCACCTTCATGGGTTTTGAAGGAAAACCTGCCGGATATATGATAGTATTCTGTTTCTGCGCCTTAGCTTACTTGATAGGCTGGTGCCTGATGAAGTTGCTTGTTCCAAAGTATAAGCCCATTGTAGCATAAATAAAAAAATAAAACGAATGGATAATAACGAAACATATAGCAAGGAAGATGTGCTGATTATAGCACAGGAGTTCTTTGATGGCGATGAACTGGCTGCGAAGATTTGGGTAGAGAAGTTCGCCAAGCGTGATGCTGATGGCAATATATTGGACAAATCGCCAGAGCAAACTATGTGGCGCAAGATGACTGACATGGCATCGGAAAACTTTGGTAAGCTCAGCGACAATGCTGCTGATGCTGACTTAAAGCACTTCTGGAATGCAATGAAAGATAAGGCTGTCGCTGCTGCTAATACGTTGGTATCGGGCCAGTATAAGCACCCAACGGTAGTTGAAGTGCGACCTAAAGAACTGGAGTGCGACGTGGTTCGTTTTCAAAATAACAAAGAAAAATGGGTGGCATTCGTTGGATTGCTTAATGGTTACCCTTATGAAATATTCACTGGTTTGCAGGACGATGAGGAAGGAATAGTACTGCCCAAGACAGTGACTAAGGGAAAAATTATTAAGCGCGCCAATGCTGATGGTACGCATCGTTATGACTTCCAATGGGAAAACAAACGTGGATATAAAACCACTGTAGAGGGACTCTCTGAGAAGTTTAATCCTGAGTAATGGAATTACGCTAAGCTTATATCTGGCGTACTGCGCTATCGTATGCCAATGGCT
>CAZPNJ010000169.1:0-4674 GCA_964587765.1 uncultured Prevotella sp. | reverse complement strand
TAAAAGCGTGTATCACGGAAAGGTGCGCGATGTGTACAACATCAACGATGACAAAATAGTCATGGTTGCAACAGACAGAATCTCTGCGTTTGACGTAATTTTGCCTAAGGGTATTCCATTTAAGGGACAGGTGCTAAACCAGATAGCAGCAAAATTCCTTGATACCACAACCGACATTTGCCCTAACTGGAAGCTGGCTACACCAGACCCAATGGTTACCGTCGGCCTGAAGTGTGAAGGTTTTCGTGTGGAAATGATTATACGCAGCATTCTTACAGGTAGCGCATGGAGAGCCTACAAAGACGGCTGCAGAGAGATTTGTGGAGTGAAACTGCCTGACGGAATGCGCGAGAACGAACGCTTCCCAGAGCCAATAATCACACCTACGACAAAGGCAGATGAGGGGCACGACATGAACATCTCAAAGGAAGAAATCATAAAGCAAGGCATCGTTTCGGCTGAAGACTACGAAATAATGGAAGGCTACACACGCCGTTTGTTCCAGCGTGGACAGGACATTGCCAAGAAGCAGGGCTTAATACTCGTTGACACAAAATACGAGTTTGGCAAGCGCGATGGCAAGGTTTATCTGATTGACGAGATACACACCCCAGACTCAAGCCGTTACTTCTATGCCGACGGCTATGAAGAGAAGTTTGCCAACGGCGAGCCTCAGCGTCAGCTTTCAAAAGAGTTCCTGCGCCAGTGGCTTATCAAGCAGGGCTTTATGAACGAACCTGGTCAGACTATGCCAGAGATAACCGATGAATATGCAGAAAGCGTATCAGAACGCTACATCGAACTTTTTGAGCATATCACCGGCGAACGTTTTGACAAGGCTGCCGAAGAAGGCGACATAGCCGCAAGAATAGAGAAAAACGTAAGCGAGTGCCTCAAGACACTATAATGAAAAAGCCATTAACGGCTGAGTGAAACAGAATAGATGTACACACAAGAAGAGATAAAGCCATATAGCCAAGAGGGTGGCAAAACCGCCCAAGTAGAGACAATGTTCAACAACATTGCCCCTACTTATGACACGCTTAACCATCGCCTGTCATGGAATATCGACAAGCTTTGGCGCAAGTGTGCCATAAAAAGGCTAAAGGCTTTTTCGCCAAAGAAGGTTCTTGATGTGGCTACCGGCACTGGCGACTTTGCACTGCAAATAGCGCGCACACTGAATGCTGAAAGCATCATTGGAATAGATATTTCTGAGGGCATGATGCAGATTGGCAAAGAAAAGGTAAAGGCAGCAGGACTGCAAGACAAGATTACTTTCCAAAAAGAAGATTGTCTGAGCATGAGCTTTGCCGACGAGACCTTCGATGCCGTAACAGCAGCCTTTGGCATCAGAAACTTCTCGGACCTTGAACAGGGACTGAGAGAAATGTGCCGCATATTAAAGAAAGGCGGAAAACTATGCGTGGTTGAACTGACACGGCCAGTAAGTTTTCCTATGCGCCAACTGTTTGGCATTTATTCGCACACGTTTCTGCCAATATACGGCAGAATAATCTCTAAAGACAGCAGTGCCTACGAATATCTCACTGCTACAATTGAGGCCTTTCCGCAAGGAGAGAAGATGACTGAGATACTGAAAAAGGTAGGTTTTGCCAAGGCAGAGTTCAAACGACTCACATTCGGTATTTGCACATTATACATCGCAACAAAATAACAACAGATTATGGATATTTACGGACTGATAGGCTACCCCTTAGGACACTCTTTCTCGATAAGCTATTTCAACGAGAAGTTTGAAAATGAAGGTATCAATGCGAAATATGTAAACTTTGAGATACCTGAAATTAAGGATTTGCCAGAGATCATCGCTTCGCGCACAGGACTGCGAGGCCTTAACGTAACCATTCCCTACAAAGAGAAAGTTATAGGATATCTTGACGGCATAAGCGAGGAGGCTAAAGCCATAGGAGCCGTAAACGTAATAAAGGTTGTACACGAGCAAAACGCCACCAAACTATATGGCTATAACAGCGACGTAATAGGATTTACGCGCAGCATAAGCCCACTGCTTGAAACCTTTCATAAGAAAGCGCTGATACTGGGCACTGGTGGAGCAAGCAAAGCCATAAACTACGGGCTGAAGAAACTCGGCTTGGAAACAAAGTTCGTAAGTCGCACTAAGCGTAGCGGAATGTTAACCTACGAAGACATCACGCCCGAAATTGTTCGCGAATATAATGTAATAGTAAACTGTACGCCAGTGGGAATGTATCCAAAGGTTGAGTCATGCCCTACCCTGCCTTACGAGGCTATGGACAACCACAACCTACTTTACGACCTCATTTACAACCCTGACGAAACATTGTTTATGAGACGTGGTAAACAACATGGAGCCGTAACGAAAAACGGACTGGAAATGTTGCTGCTGCAAGCATTTGCAAGCTGGGAGTTCTGGAACGACTGAAACTGATAGCAAAGGCGAGTTAAAGACTTTGGGTAAAGACTAAAAAGAATTATGGAAGACAGATATATGATGCGCGGAGTAAGTGCCGCCAAAGAAGACGTTCACAACGCAATTAAAAACATAGACAAGGGAATTTTTCCACAAGCATTCTGCAAGATTATTCCTGACATACTCGGCGGTGACGAAGAGTATTGCAACATTATGCACGCCGACGGTGCCGGCACAAAGTCGTCGCTGGCATATATGTATTGGAAAGAGACGGGCGACATAAGCGTATGGAAAGGCATTGCGCAAGACGCTGTCGTCATGAATACAGATGACTTGCTTTGCGTGGGCGCTGTTGACAACATCTTGGTATCAAGCACCATTGGCAGAAACAAAATGCTTGTTCCGGGAGAGGTTATATCTGCCATAATTAACGGTACTGACGAACTACTTGAAGAAATGCGCAAGATGGGTGTCGGCATCTGGCCTACAGGTGGTGAAACTGCCGATGTGGGCGACCTTGTGCGCACCATTATAGTTGACTCTACCGTAACCTGTCGCATGAAGCGCTCCGACGTTATTAACAATGCTAACATTCGTCCGGGCGATGTTATAGTTGGTCTTTCTTCTTGTGGTCAAGCCACATACGAGACAAAATATAACGGTGGCATGGGCAGCAACGGACTAACCAGCGCACGCCACGATGTATTTGCGAAATATCTCGCCGAGAAATACCCTGAGAGCTATGACCTTGTATATAGCGGTCAGAAGAAGTTGACCGAGGCTATTGAAGGTCTTGGCATTGACGCAGGTCAGTTGGTTCTTTCGCCAACAAGAACATACGCTCCTGTAATAAAGAAAATGCTTGATGAAATGCGTCCGAGAGTACACGGCATGGTACATTGTACTGGTGGTGCACAAACAAAGGTGCTACACTTCGTTGGCGACAACTGCAAGGTGGTAAAAGACAACATGTTCGCAGTGCCTCCATTGTTCAAAATCATTAAGGAACAAAGCGGCACCGACTGGAAAGAAATGTATAAGGTGTTTAACATGGGTCACCGTATGGAGATATATGTTGCACCAGAAGATGCTGAACGAATAATTGAAATAAGCAAGAGCTTCAATATAGACGCACAAGTAATCGGACATATTGAAGAAGGTAAGAAATCATTGACCATTAAATCTGAATTCGGAGAATTTATATATGGCTGAAAATAACATTTTACAGAAACTCGAAGGACTGGAGAGCCGATTCGAGGAAGTGTCAACTCTTATAACTGACCCTGCTGTGATAGCAGACCAGAACCGATATGTAAAGTTGACAAAGGAGTATAAAGATTTAGGCGACATCATGGATGCTCGCAAGCGTTACATTGCCTGCCTTAACTCTATAAAGGAGGCAAAAGATATTTTGGCAAACGAGAGCGATGCCGACATGAAAGAAATGGCACGCGAAGAACTTCGTGAAAACGAGAGCCTACAGCCTCAACTTGAAGAGGAAATAAAGTTGGCTCTGGTTCCCAAAGACCCCGAAGACGCCAAGAACGTACAAATGGAAATACGCGCTGGAGCAGGTGGCGACGAGGCTGCACTGTTTGCCGGTGACTTGTTCCAGATGTATAAGAAGTATTGCGAAGACAAGGGTTGGACGGTTTCAATCACTAACACGTCGGAAGGTGCTGTCGGAGGCTACAAGGAAATAGACTTCGCCGTAACAGGCGCTGACGTTTATGGTGTATTGAAATACGAATCGGGTGTGCACCGAGTACAGCGCGTGCCTGCCACGGAAACTCAAGGTCGTATGCACACTTCTGCCGCAACTGTGGCAGTATTGCCTGAGGCAGAGAAGTTTGAGGTAAACATAAACGAAGGCGATATAAAGTGGGACACATTCCGCTCTTCTGGTGCAGGTGGACAGAACGTAAACAAAGTTAGTTCTGGTGTACGTCTGCGCTATATGTGGAAGAACCCAAACACTGGCGAGGTAGAGGAAATTCTGATTGAATGTACCGAAACGCGCGACCAACCAAAGAATAAGGAAAGAGCGCTCTCTCGTCTATATACTTATATATATGACCACGAGCATCAGAAATATGTTGATGACATTGCAAATCGTCGTCGCTCACTTGTTTCTACGGGTGACCGTTCCGCAAAGATTCGCACATACAACTTCCCACAAGGTCGAGTCACCGACCATCGCATAGGCTACACCACCCACGACCTGCAAGGATTTATGGGAGGTGACATTCAGGCTATGA
>CAZPNJ010000168.1:0-4675 GCA_964587765.1 uncultured Prevotella sp. | reverse complement strand
GAATCCATGCTTCAATAGTATCTTTTGCCATCTGGAAAGCACCGGTCATATTAGTCCACCTGTCCTTATCTATTGGTTCAATCCAAACAGGAACTTTTTTCTTTATTTCCACGAGTGCACCCGCTCCATCCGGCACTTTTGCCATTACTTCATCAAATCTTAATGGACTTTGCTCTAATGTTTGTAAGAAACCTGAGGCGATTTTTTTCGCTTCGACGTCATAGCCTATCACCATAATGAAACAACGGTTTTTGGGGGCTTTCCCGTCAAAGTTTTTTTGGATAAGTGTATTAATCACTCTATTTACAGCTTTGGCTGCGTATTGTGTTCTTGAATCCTCTCCATAATAGGGCTTCATCATAGAACCAGATTGATCTACCATAATTATTAGTAGACCCGGAGTTGCCGAACTCCATTGCATTTCGTTGTTCGTCATATTCTTATTAGTTTTTATTTGTCACCTTGTCCTTTGGAAGAACCAAAATCAATTAATTTAACTAAATGCTCTGCATCTGCATTATAAATAGCACCACGCGCACCCATTTCAAACTTGAGTTCATTCTTTTCTGCCGCAGATTTGTATGCCTCAGGAATCTCCGTGGATATCTCATATAGGAATTGAGCTTCAACACTTGATAATTGTGATTGATTTTTAGGGAAAATTACTGATTCTCCATCACCTATCATAGCATTAAAAATCTGGACGTTTCCATCATCTGTACGCAGCGCTTTTATTTGTTTAACGATATCTATCGTTTCTTGCATGCATTCTGCGACACATTCTTCCCATTCTGATCGACCATCGAAAGGCAAACCATCTGTGATATTAATAATTACTGGAGCTGGATTATTAGGCTTGTCTTGAATCCATGCTTCAATAGTATCTTTTGCCATCTGGAAAGCACCGGTCATATTAGTTAATTTATCTTCATAGATAGGTTCAATCCAAATTGGCATCTTCACATCATTCTCTACAAAACCGCCTTCTCCATCTGGAATTTTTTTCTTAACATTAGCTATCCGTATAGGCGCTTTTTCCAAATCTGACAAATATCCAGAGACAAGTTTTTTCACCTCTATATCATACCCAATAACGGCCACATAGCACCTATTTTTGGGAGTTTTCCCATCAAAATTTTTCTGGATTAAAGTGTTAATTACCCGATTAACAGCTTTTGCTGCGAATTCAGATCGACTGTCTCCATCAGCATAATCTAATGTCATAGAACCTGACTGGTCTACCATGATTATAAGTAGACCCGGAGTTGCAGAACTCCATTGCATTTCGTTGTTTCCCATAAATTAATGTATTAATTGTTATTATTACCATTCAGCACGGAGTGCATCAACAATAGTACTTGTTGTCTGAGGAATAAATTTTATATATGCTCCACCATTTATCCAATTCATCAATTCTGCTGCACGCATAACAGTCCATGGATGGGATTGTTCAGCGATAGTGATGTACTTAACAATCTTATTTAAGCCATCATAATCTAAAGACTTGAATTCTGCAGCTTGTTGAATGAAAGTCTGATAATTCAAGTTATTATATTCCTTTATAGGGAGCCCTCCCATCTTCATGAAAGCACGAACAGCTGCATCCTTATTTTGACAACAGAGCAATCCCGCACGATCAGCAGTAAACTCACTCATACGATCCCAATAATAAAGCGCGTATTGGAGTGGAGCCGCTATTATATTTCCACCAGGTATAGCGTCAATAATTACATTGATTGTCTGTGCCAGCATATGATAAAGCATGTGGTTGGATTTGATATGTCCTAACTCATGTCCGATGATAAACATTATCTCGTCATCATCACATAAATCTATCAAACCAGAATTTAGAATCACAAGAGGATGTTCCGCTCCTGTTGTTTGGGCGTTAATTTCATAACCCCACTGAACATATAAGTCTGGAACCGAAACGTCTAAAATCTGACATGCATACTGTAGATACTCATATATCTTTGGATAATTCTCACGAGTTACTTTAATACTACTTCCTGTATGCAAGACTGTGTAGAAACGTTCTATAGTATGCTTGGTAAAGAACTTGCCAGCGACACCCAAACCGGGTGTTGCTTCCAAAGCAGCCAATGCTTTCTGGTCGAACGGGTGCTCGTACTGCTCATGACTGAGACCTTTGAGGATTTTCTTGTTGTGTATCATAGTGATTGTTTGTTATTAGTTCGTGTTGCTATAAGTTTTGTTATTATTGTCTTACGTCATTAGCATATTTTTGCAGCATCTCCCAGCGGGTTTGGAGGAGAGGATGCGGGGAGGACAACTCTTTGTAGTGTATGTATGCTTCCTGACGCGTGAGGCTCATTCCTAATTTGTTAAATATCTCACGCGCTGTTTGCAAGGATTGGCAGCAAATCAAACCTGCGCGGTCGGCGGTAAACTCCGAACAATGGAACCATTTGACAAGCGGCACCTCTATCGTATCTGTCAGGAGCGGTCCTAAAATCTCACTGGCTTTATTCATATCATTCAGTAATCCCAAAACAGTGTGACATGTGATGTGTCCATATTGACAATGTCCCAACTCGTGTCCGAGGACAAAAAGCAGTTCTTCTTCGCTCAATTGCGCCACTGCCTGTCGGCTGATAAGGATCATTTGTTCTCCGCCTAATTCTATACTTAGAGCATTGATGCCTGTCAGTTGGTTGGTAACATATAACTGCCAATGTTTGCTTAACTGGAGTCTTTCAATGCATTTTTCGTATAGATTGAATAGCTGCGGGTAATTCTTCGATGTAACTAATGTGCTTCCTTGATGTAGTTCCTTAATGTCATCAGAGTAGTATTTTTCTGCTATTTTCTGGAGCGTTTTACGGACAAGGAAAGTGCCTAACAAGGTATTGATGTATGAATCACATGGATATGCATAATCGGTTTTGTAATATGTAGCTTGTCCGTCGGGCATTAGATGAGTTCGTTCAATAGGTGAGTTAAATTGGCTTGGATATTCGTCTTGCGCATTGGATGGTTTGTCTTTGCTTTTACATCTTTTACCACAAATGCAGCACCGGAAGACGCAATATTAGAGTTTTTGAGGTTGCATAAAGCAGCTTGAGATATGCCATCGTCCTCTTCTGCCTCACGTGGGAAAGCATCCATCGCACGAACCATCTGCTCCATTTCTTCGGGATGGGTTGCCAGATACTGACGAACTTCCTCTACTTGGTTTTGCGGTAGCGTTCCGTCAATATACGCTGCTAATATCTCGTCGGTTATTATCATTTTATTTTTTATTTGCTCCTAATGTTTCTTTCAATTGTGCCACTGCACGTTGTTTTAACACGTCCACAGCCGCGGCATCTGCTAAAATTTCATTGCCCGTCTTGTCGAGTTTGATGCGGTTTTCATCCCTTCTTACCTTATTGAGGATGGCGGCAATCTCCGTGTGATTATACCCTTGTAATTCTTTTAAGATGACTAATTTTTGATCCTGATTATCCAATTTATTGATGGTTTCCAGTAACAGGACTTTTTGCATATTCTCCTCAATAGAAGGGTAGTGTGATTCTACTTTTTCCACAGGATCTTGGTCATCTTCTTTTTCACTATAGAGTTTCTTTTCGCGCAAACCTATCAAATCTTCCCGATAATTGCATAAATAATTTTGCACAGCGTGATTCAACCATGTGCGAAAAGTCGACAACCCTTTCCAAGTGGACAGAGGATGCCAGTCTCCATTTTTGCCTTTCAAGAAAATATATACCTCATGGCAAACATCATCTATGTATTCATGGGAACCGCAATAATCAAAACACAAATAGCGCAAGTCACGATAATACCTATTGTAGATTAGGTATATAGCCGCTTCCTCATTACCCGAAAGAATTGAATCAATCAGTTCTCGCTCGGACAAGGCGTCATATGGATTTTGCTTTTTCATGCGGTATATATTGGGCCTACTCTGTTGCGGATTTTCGGCATCCTCCGATATGTTGTAGTAATTGTAGTTATTTCTTTAAGGTACGTGTGCGCGGGTACGTGCACATACACAAAAAAGCGCAGACTTCGCTATTGCTCATCTACGCACAAGGACCTTCGCACTGTCCCCAAAGTCAAATAAACAACAATGAAACCTACGCCGATATGACGACACGCCAGTCAATGAAACGACTGAGCGAGTACGAATGTCATACCCGTAGGCATCTACTGCTTACTTTGTTTCTGACTTTGGATTTTTGATCAAAAGTGTGCGAAGCTTTTGTGCGTCAAATACAAAGCGTCAATAAACGCCATCAATATGTAAAGAACCCACCACCTTCCGCCGCATAAAAACGGCTTCGGCGTAAATCCGGCTGCAAAATTAGTAATAATTTTTGATATATGCAAATAAAAAGCGAAAAATCGCCCGAAAAGAGCGATTTTTCTTGATGGTTTGAACCCTTTGGGTTTTGTTTGAGCAGCAGAGCTGCTTGGTTTGAAGGTTTGGCGGCAAAGCCGCTTGTTAGAAACAGTTCCCAAACAAGGACGTAGTCCCAAACAAAGCCGAAGGCTCAAACAAGCGAAGCCAAACTGGGGCTCTGCCCAAACCGGCTTTTAGCCGTTGTGCTCGGCATCGTACGCCTCTTTCTCCAGCTTCCAGAGGAAGGCCTTCATGGTCTTTTTGCCGTTCGGCTGATCCTTCTGAGCTGCGAAAGCGGCTTGGTCG
>CAZPNJ010000167.1:1470-4678 GCA_964587765.1 uncultured Prevotella sp. | reverse complement strand
GTTTTTCATAGTTTTAAACACCTGAAAACTTTGCACTTCTATTTGGAATTAACAGAATTTTTAATGAAGTTAAAGTGACAAATGGCCTCTTATTGCAAAGCTATTGTCCCTTTAACTTTCCAATAACTTCCCAATAACTTCTATTCCATTCCCTTAATTTGTGCGTTGATATACTCTCACGTAGTCAACGTAGTATCTCAGAGGAAAGGCTTTGTCGTCGGGTGTGCCTCCGTTGCCGCCAATGGCGAGGTTAAGCAGAATGTAGTCACCAAAGCCGTCAATGTCGTTGCTGAATGGGTTTTGCGTGTTGCCCATATAGCCTTGATTGTTTGTTTGCGTAAGGTCTATTTCGTTTAGCAACTCATTGTCAATGTACAGTTTTATGCTGTGCTCGTCCCAATCCATTCGCCAGATGTGAAACTTGTCTGCCCACTTCTTGTCCTTGGTGGTAAAGTGGCTGAATGGCGTTACGCTTTCGTCCCAAATAGCCTTCCATTTCTCGCCAGAGCCCCAACAGGCGTTGGCGAGAATAGAGGGCGTGCCATTCTTTATATAGTATTCCAGCATATCAATTTCGCCGCAGCTTGGCCATTCCCATTGGTTGCCCAACAACCAAATAGCGGGCCACGACCCACTTGCTGTGGGTATCTTTGCACGGACTTCCACACGTCCGTATTTGAACTTAAAACTATGACTTGTTGTAATGCTGCTTGAGGTGTAACGGGCATATTCTCGTGCCGTGTTCCACTGCTGGCTGCCTGGTTTATAGTAAGGGTTTCGCACGTCTTCCTTGCGCGCCTCTATTATAAGACAGCCGTCTTTCACGCTTGCGTTGTCGGCTTGATACCACTGTAGTTCTTCGTTTCTGACGAATCCCTGTTCGTAGTTCCATTCTTTACTTGGTTTGCCATCGATGTTAAACTCGTCGTGCCACACCATTTCGTAAGCGTCGCCTCCTGTCATTGTCATCAGAGGCAGCATCATTGATAGTAAAAAGTTCATTCTTTGGTTTGCTCCTGTTATGTTTTATTTGATTATCTTTTTGCCGCCAACTATGACAATGCCTCTGTAGCTGTTGTCAACCTGTTGACCTTGCATATTATACATTTTCGTGTTGCCGTTGAGCGAGGTGCGTAAACTGTTGCCGCCAATCTCGCTAATGCCAGTTACGGTTTCGTTGATGGCGAGATACTTCTTGGCTAAAGTTCCTGGCAGTTCAAGATATGCTTTGTGCGCACCATTTACAAACGAACCGCCACCGTCAGCGCCCCAATAGAAGCCGAGGTTCTCGCCACTTGAGTTGTATGAGAATTTATAATATGTGTAGCCTTCCCGTGCAGTGATGGCGGTCTTTGCTATCGTTCCTTTCAGATAATTAACCGCTGGGGCAGCTACTTGTCCGCTCGTTTCAGGCACCTGATAGTTGCTGATGCCGTATTTGCCTTTAAGTATCAGTCCAGTGTTGGCTGGCACTATGTCACCCTCGTTGTAAGCGTATTCAATGGTTATGCTGTTGTCGTTTACTTCTGTTACGATGCCGCCGCTTATGCCCTCGGGCATAATGAAGTCTTCATCGGTGTAGAATGTTGAATACTGGTCTTCATCAACATGAACAGCCTGACCGCTAACAGTCTTGCACAGCACATCAGTGCCGTCATATTTCTGAATCTTTATGGTGTAGCCGCCCTCATTGATAAGCCATGCTGGCAGGGTGAAAGTGTCGGTTGCAGCTACATAAGCCAGTGTGCCATTCTTGTCGTAAATCTTTATGCCGCACGCTCCTTCGGCAGCGTCGGGTATGGTTACGTGACCGCGCTCGTCAATGTCAAACTCATATCCGGTAGGCTCTGGTTTTTCTGCAAACAGCTGTATGTCGCCCATCGTCAGCGGACCTTGCGCCTTTATGCTGCTTGAGTTATCGTTGCGGTAAGGCAGCCTGTAGCCAGCCACTCCGTCGGCGCGTGGCACTTGTGTCACGCGGTCGTCAATGAATATCATGGCACCGTTTGAAGGACCTTGTGCAGCTATGTATGCCTTTGTGTTGTCAATGTCCTCCTGTGTGGTGGTGACGTTCCACGTTGAGTAGCAGTGTACGTTTTCGTTCTCTATGGGAGTGAAGAATCCCCAATAGGTGAAGTAATCGTTGAGGTTCATGTGAGCGACGTTAGCCATCACGCGAGCCAGCTTCAAGTAGTTGTCGTTGCCGGAAATAGTGGCGCGCATATCCATCGGGTCACGACGCATGGCTCGGAATACTTTGGGGAAGAACAGCGTGTCGTTGCCCAGCACATGGAAATACAGATACAGGTTGAAGTACATTCTTGTGCGCCAGCCTGCGTAGTAAACGTTCTTTTCGCCTGTTGGCGTAAATCCTCCGCCAGCCATGGTAAGCCAGTTTGACTTCTGCGCCAGATAAGGAGCTTGTAACTTTATGTTTTGCAGGCGGCTTGTGGTGTTGCCTGAGTTCCATACGCAAGCTTCAGAGAATAGGTTGTTTGACACCTCAGTGGCTGCCGCCGTGTTGATTGCGCCTTGGTTCATGTGGCCTATCTCGTGAGCCATTCCCCATACGTTCTGTCCGTTGCGTATAGTGTAGTTAGCGGCCTGTCCTGCCTGAGGCTCGTAGTTGAGCGAGAGTATCTCCCAACCACTTGTTGGGTATTGCGTGCGGTAGTTGGCAGCGTCCATGCTGCCGTTAAGGCTGTTACGACACATCATGTGGTTGTTGAATCGCTTGGGATAAAGGTCTTCATACACGCCCTCTTCGCCCTCGATAAGCCCGGCGATGCTAAGCTGGAGTTTCTCAATGTTGTCCCAGCATGTCATCGTTTCCACTATTTTGTCGTTAACGATATGTTCCTTAGGTATATAAGAGAAGATATGCCATTGTACATAGTTGCCCAGCACATCTATGTACTTGTGGGTAAACAGCCCATCGGTTTTCATTTGTGTCCAATCGGCATTGGTGAATTTGTTTATGTCAAAGTAGCCTGTTACCTTTCCGCCCTCTATATGAATATTGATTTTAGGATAGTCGGCAAGCAGTGAGCTGTCGGCACTCCAATAGCGTATGTAAATTTGTGATGTATCGGTAGGAGGAAAAAATACATTAAGACCCGGTTTCAGTTCCTTTGCTAATTCATATACATTGATGGCTTGGTCGTTCATTGTTTCAACGTAGAGCTGACAATTGGCAGGTACTTTTTCA
>CAZPNJ010000167.1:294-1460 GCA_964587765.1 uncultured Prevotella sp. | reverse complement strand
ATACATATAAATAGGAGAATCGGAACTCGAAGCAACGATGCCCGTGGGGTTGTCATATCGCCCGTAGATACTCGTATTGAGCACACGCGCCCAGTATCTTGGGTCGCTATAAGCTTTGTATGCCTGTATGCGGAACTCCTTTTCCCAATTAGCCCATGCGTTGTTCTTTACCTTTATGGCGTGGCTGATTATCGCCGTGGGTAGCCCAGCCAGAGCGGTCGTAAGTTCGCCGTCAGTGGCTGAGGCGTATTCGTCTTTAAGCGTGGTGCAGGCAGAGTCGGCAAACAGGGTCATAAGCGTGTTTGTGTATGAATTTGCGTTTTCTATCAGCGAGGTGCGGCTGCTATAGTCTTCTTGTGCCTCTGTTATTGCGTCAGCATCTGCGTCGGTGGCTTCCTCAAACGTCCACATGGAGGCGTCGCTCGTGAAGTTCCATAGCACTACATTGTACCCTTGCGACTGCGAGCAGTGCAGTCCCGTGTTAACCCAGTCGCCTGCCCCGTACGCTATCTTCGTCCTGCCTCTGCCTATGGAGAAAACTTTCTCAGTCGGTTTGTTGCCGTTCTTGATAAGCACGAACTCCTGTTGGGCGTCCCCCATCGTAAAGTAACTGCTGTTGGTGGTGTTATCTTGAATGTGTTTTTGTGAGTAAAGGCTCTGAATGGTGTATGCGTCGTAGCCGTCTGGCATAGCGAGTTTCCAGTATTGGCGAACGTCACCGGTTGTCTCCATATCCGTTGACACGTTTTTGTCGGCGAATGTCACTCTTGCCACCCTTTGCGGATAAGTGACGCTTTTTATGCGGTATATCTTGGAATCGTCAAACTCGGCGTTAGCGAGGTTTTGCGACGCTTTAGTCGCCATGTCGCCCGTCACTTCCGTAAGCTTCCACCATGCGTAGGTGCTGGTACGAGCAGCCGCTTGCACCCAGTCTCTGCCTGACGTGGCCCTGATGCTTATTGCGTTGGTGGTGGCGTCGGTGGCGTCAGCCGTGCAGTTGAAGGCGTAGGCATTGCCCATGCCGTTAGCAGTGGCGTAAAAAGATCGTGGTGCGTTTTGCATTGGCATCCATCCCGCCGTCGTGCTCTGGTGGCCATAGTACAGACCGGTGAAGCAGTTGCGTATTAGATATCCGCCATTGCCGTCAGACGTTATGCGCCATACTT
>CAZPNJ010000167.1:0-284 GCA_964587765.1 uncultured Prevotella sp. | reverse complement strand
ATCGGAACTGTCCATTAGGAGCCATTCACTGACATGTAGTTTGAAGTTGTGTTGTTCTGTAGGCGGTAGTAACCATCGGCTATCTCTGCGGCCAACGCCGTTATCGTAACCGATATCATTGCCAATAGGCATAGTAATTTTCTCTTCATAATCAATCCTATTAAGTTTTACGACACCCTCTTGTGCGTAAGAGGCTATATGTATTTACTGTTATTATGAGTAACATCTGCAAATATATATATAATGTGTCGAACTTTGTGTTATGATTTATGAAATTCTGTATA
>CAZPNJ010000166.1:0-4699 GCA_964587765.1 uncultured Prevotella sp. | reverse complement strand
GGCGTAAAACTGCCTTCAAAGCTACAGCAAATGACTTGGCACGAGGCTATGCGCCGTTTCGGTAGCGATAAGCCTGACTTGCGTTTCGGCATGGAGTTTGTTGAACTTATGGACGTATTGAAAGGCACTGGCGACTTTTCAGTGTTTAATGATGCTAACTATATTGGTGGTATCTGCGCTAAGGGTTGTGCTGAATACAGTCGCAAGCAACTTAATGAACTGACCGATTTCGTTAAGCGTCCACAGGTAGGCGCTAAGGGCCTTGTATATATTAAGGTGGCAGAAGACGGCTCAGTAAAGAGTAGTATAGATAAATTCTATTCACCCGAACAACTGCAAAAAGTGGTTGAGGCAATGGGTGCTGAGAAAGGCGACCTTATTCTGATTCTTAGTGGTGACAAGCCAAACAAAACGAGAGTGCAGTTATGCGCATTGCGCCTTGAAATGGCAGAGCGTCTCGGACTGCGCGACAAGAATAAGTTTGAATGTTTGTGGATTGTTGACTTCCCTCTGTTTGAGTGGAGCGATGAAGAGCAGCGCCTTATGGCAACTCATCATCCATTTACGATGCCTAACCCTGACGACATTCCATTGCTTGACGAGCACCCAGAACAGGTACGTGCGAAGGCTTACGACTTTGTATGCAATGGCACAGAAGTTGGTGGTGGTTCGCTGCGTATCCATGACAGCAAGCTACAGGAGAAGATGTTTAAGATATTGGGCTTCACTCCTGAAAAGGCTATGGAACAATTCGGATTCCTTATCAACGCCTTTAAGTACGGAGCACCACCTCACGCAGGTTTGGCTTTCGGTTTGGATAGAATGGTCAGCATCTTTGCTAAACTTGATTCTATTCGTGATTGTATCGCATTCCCTAAGAATAACTCTGGTCGTGACGTTATGCTTGATGCCCCAGCAGAGTTGGCTGATAAGCAGTTAGAGGAATTGCAGTTAAAAGTTGACTTAAATCAAAAAATATAATTGCCAGTAAATTTGGGACTGTTTTTGTTGCTTATTTTGTCATAAAGAAGATGCTAATAGAAATAAAAAACATTAAATTTGCATCGATTTAATAATAAATAGGACAAAATCTTATTAAAAACTAGAATTATGGCAGAAAAGAAAGTAGCAACTAAGAAAACAACAGCTAAGGCAGCTCCTAAGAAGGCAGCTCCTAAAACTGCAGCAAAAAAAGCAACTTTAGTAATTAATGGCGAGAGCGTTGGTTTTCGTGCAGGTGACGTTTACCAAACATTGGCAGCAGCTGCAAAAGCAATGAGCGTTGCTGATATCGCAAAGAAGGCTAAGATCAGTGCTGAAGAAACATTGCTTGGCATTGGATGGCTCTTCAAAGAGGGTAAGGTAAAGGACGAGAATGGTCTTATCGCTTTAGCTTAAATTTGAGAACTTGTTTGCTTATGTAATCTTCCGTATATGGGAAGCTAAATAGGTGACATCAAATATTAAGATAAGGAGTTGCGATCAAGCATTTTGTTATGCTGGTCACAACTCCTTTTTTTCATGACAATAGAAGAAATCATAATAAGAACTCTTGACGAGGCTGGGAGTGAAGGCCTTTCGGTTAAGAAATTAAGCAACCATTTATATAATGAATTAAATGGTTTGTTTGCTGATATATCGCATGAAGATGTTTATAGCAAGGTGAGAAACTTCGTGAGGTACAACTCTGGAAAGGAAGACTCTATGCTTGAGAAAATATCAAGAGGCATATATCGCATAAAAAGAAGGAATGAAGAACAAACGCAGGAAAATGATTTTGGTGCGAGTGTAAGTAAGCAATTATCGTTTTATGATATATTACAGGAAAAGGAAGAAGAGGAAGATGACAAAAGGGCTTGTGAGATGCCTCAACTCTTTAATATATAATAAAATGGATTGAATACTGCGGAAATATAGATATTTCTTGCTAATTTTGTAACCTAAAACAAAAATAAAACAAATGAAGAAATCTGATGACGCTTCGATACAAATGATCGCTGATATAGAAAGTGGTATGTTATCGGACATAAAGGATAAAAAAAAATACGATGAAGAAATGCCTATTCTGGCAACAAGGAATATGGTAATGTTTCCACACGTTGTTGCACCTATTATTATAAACAGAAAAGCATCAAAGAGACTTATAAGCAAACTGGAGAAGAATCCAGATTCTATAGCTATTGTTGTATGTCAGAAGAAGACGAGCGTTGAAGAGCCAGAACCAGATGATTTGTATGAATATGGTGTTTATGCAAGACTTCTGAAAACTATAGAGATTCCTACACTAAAGGGTAAGATGAAAGCTGCTCTAATGCAGACTTTCGATCGTTGCAAGATAGTCAGCTATACTGCAAAAGACCCTTACATGAAAGGCTTTGCCGTTTGCTCGGAAGTAGAGAAGCCAATTGTTGCAGACGTAGAGTTTAGCACTGCGTATGATGACTTCATCGCAAACATTACTCAGTATATAAAAAGCAATGAAGAAATACCAAGCGAAGCATTAAGCTCTTTCATTGGGATAAACGATCCTTTCTATGCTTTGGATTATGCTTGTACTAACTTCCCATTCTCAATACAAGACAAGATTGAGTTCTTGAGGGCAGACAGTTATAAGGCAAGAATACTAATCATGCTTTCTGTGTTAAGCAAAGACTTACAGCTTCTTCAGTTAAAGCAAGATATTCGCACTAAAACACATAAGGATCTTGATGATCAGCAAAAGACTTACTTCTTAAAGCAGCAAATCAAGAACATACAAGCAGAACTTGATGGGGGTAAGGAAGGCTCGCATGTAAGACGTGATTTGGAAAAGAAGGCTCAAAACAAGAAATGGTCTAAAGAAGTCGCTGAAATCTTTAACAACGGATTGGATAAACTTGATACTTATGTCGAGCAAAGTCCTGAATATAGTATGCAACTGAATTATCTGCAGTTAATGGTTGATTTACCTTGGGGTGAATACACTACGGATAATTTGGATATAAACAGAGCTTTAAAGATATTAAACCATGACCATTACGACATGGAGAAAGTAAAAGAACGCATATTGGAATATATGGCAGTTCTGAAACTTCGTGGCGATTTGAAGTCACCAATTCTTTGTCTGTATGGCCCTCCTGGAGTGGGAAAAACAAGTCTTGGCAAGAGTATTGCTAAGTCAATGAACAGAAAGTATGTTAGAATGTCGCTTGGCGGATTACATGATGAATCAGAAATCAGAGGTCATCGTCGTACATACATTGGTTCAATGCCTGGTAGAATTATCAGTGGTTTGCAGAAAGCAGGCTCAAGTAATCCTGTGTTCATTCTTGATGAAATAGACAAGATTGCGCAGAATAACTATAATGGTGACCCATCATCGGCACTTCTTGAAGTGTTAGACCCTGAGCAGAATAATGCTTTCCACGATAACTATTTAGACGTTGATTATGATTTGTCGCATGTTATGTTCATCGCTACGGCAAATGATTTGAATGCCATTCCTCCAGCACTGCTTGACAGAATGGAGATTATCCAGTTGAGTGGTTATACGACAGAGGAAAAAATAGAAATAGCAAAGCGTCATTTAATTCCAAGAGAAATAAATAACTCTGGACTTGATTCTACAGGTAACAAGATTCCCTTCAATAAGAAAGCGATAGAACGAGTTATTGAACAATATACTCGCGAGAGTGGAGTGCGTCAACTTGAGAAGCAATTAAGTAAAGCGTTCCGAAAGATTGCGTTACAAATCGCTAAAGATGGTACTGCTAAATATCAAAAGATAACTCCAGATGCTATTGAAGACTTGCTGGGCAAGCCGCCTTATTATAGAGATATATATCAAGGTAATGATTATGCAGGCGTAGTCACAGGCTTGGCATGGACAAGTGTAGGTGGAGAAATCCTCTTTATTGAAACATCTTTAAGTAAAGGTAAGGCTGGTAAACTCACACTTACAGGAAACCTTGGCGATGTGATGAAAGAGAGTGCCGTTATTGCGCTTGAATATGTAAAGGCTCATTGTGACAAACTCGGAGTTGACTATAGACTGTTCGAACAATGGAATATGCACATACATGTTCCTGAGGGAGCAACTCCAAAAGATGGTCCGTCAGCAGGTATAACGATAGCTACAAGTATAGCTTCTGCTGTAACTCAGCGTAAGGTTCGTAAAAACACAGCAATGACAGGTGAGATAACTTTGCGTGGTAAGGTTCTGCCTGTAGGTGGTATAAAAGAAAAGATACTTGCTGCAAAACGTGCAGGTATAACGGATATTGTTATATGTAGAGACAATAAGAAAGATATAGAGGAAATACCAAGTGAATACCTGAAAGGGGTGTCATTCCACTATGTAGAGAACGTAAAGCAAGTTTGGGATTTCGCTCTTACTGATGAGATTGTAGATAATCCCATTGACTTTACAATAACAGAAGACAAAGAAAAGGGAGAAAAAAAGTAGTAAGATGACTTTTGAACTACAACATAATGACGCATCAAGTGATGCCAGAGCAGGCTTAATAACAACTGCTCATGGGCAGATACACACTCCGATATTCATGCCAGTCGGAACATGTGCGTCGGTAAAAGGAGTACATTTCAGTGAATTGCGTGAGCAAATTAACGCTGAAATAATATTGGGCAATACCTATCACTTATATCTTCGCCCTGGCAGAGAAGTCTTGAAACAAGCAGGAGGCTTGCACAAGTTCAATGG
>CAZPNJ010000165.1:0-4713 GCA_964587765.1 uncultured Prevotella sp. | reverse complement strand
GGTTAATCTCGTTCCACTTATCAACTGAAGGGATAACACCAAGCTGAATGCACTCGTCGCGCATTGCAGCAACGTGCTCGTAACTCTTTCTCAAAGCGTCCATCTCTTCCTTTGTGCCGATGAACTCTTCGCAAGCTGAGCCATTCTTTGTGATAGTTACCTCAGTAGCCATCATAATGTGGCTGAAGCCCTCCATTGAGCAGTAGCGACCTGCTGGCCAAGTGAACTCTTCGCCACCCATAGCAGCCTCAATCATCTTAACTGATACGTAAGCTGGGCTCTGGAATGAGCTACGGCCACGCAGTTTGATGATGTTAGAACCACCCTGAACAGTCTTCTGCTTAATCTCTTCCCACTGCTCTGCTGTGAGTTTGCTTGTGCCGATAAGGTCAGTCAGAGGAGTTCCGTCAACCTTTGCTGTTGAAGCGAATACTGCCATAGCCTCGCCATGACCACCGTATGTGCGGCAACCTGTTACCTTGCTCTGCTCAATGCCGAAGTGCTTAGCCAATTCGCTCTGCAAACGGATAGAGTCAAGGGCAGCGAGTGTAGAAACCTGTGATGGCTTCAAGCCAGACCAGATAAGAGTAACAAGACCTGTAACGTCAGCTGGGTTGAAGATAACTACAACATGCTTTACGTCTGGGCAGTAAGCCTTGATGTTCTTACCAAGTTCCTCTGCAACGCCTGCGTTACCTTTCAAAAGGTCTTCGCGTGTCATACCCTGCTTACGAGGAGCACCACCTGAAGAGATGATGTATTTTGCACCTGTGAGTGCTTCCTTTACATCAGTTGTGTAGGTGAGGTTAATTCCCTCGAAACCGCTGTGGCGCATTTCTTCCCATACGCCCTCAAGTCCTGGCTCGTAAACATCGTAAAGGCAGATGTTTGGTGTAAGACGAAGCATTGCTGCTGTCTGAGCCATATTAGAACCTATCATGCCGGCTGCGCCGACCAAAACGAGCTTGTCGTTAGTTAAAAACTCCATATTGTTTGTATTTTAATTTGTTAATTTTCCTATTGAGCGCAAAGTTACGAATATTCTTAGATAAAGCGCAAAAAGCAGTGGCTTTTAATTCTTATTTAACTTTGCTTGGGCTTATATTTTTGTCTTTTCAACTTAGAAATTTGTCTTGTATGATTGCTTTGACACCTTGTCGTCGAAAAGTATTATGCCACATTCATACAAATCAATGGTTATTATGCAAATGGGCGACTGCTCAAGCGAGCGCCACAGCCTTCGCATTTCATCATTAAGGTATATGTCGTGAATAATAAACATTGAGGTGGGCGAAACCTTTTTCAGGGCTGCCTTAATCAGTTGCTCGCAGTCGGCCGAATAGCCTGCTTGCAGCACCCCTATTTTGTTCAGTTGCTCTATCTCTGAGAGAGAGTTAATAGTTTTTACTTGAACACGCCTGTGACCAGATTTAATGTAAGGCGTGAATAAATTTAGTTGCGCCTTTGACTGTAACCAATCATAGGCGTGACTATAATTAGCCAAGCGAAACATCAGTTCGCACAGTCGGCGAGTGTGTCGGTCGTGGGGGTATTGTTGGGCTAAGGTGGCGTATTGGTAATAGGGTGAATGTTCGCTTACGACATATCTTATAAAGCGATACGCCGTTGGCGACTGCACGCCAAAGCCACGAGTGCGTGGCATTCGCGAGAGCCTTACTAAAAAGCGATGTATTTTACCTGTTAGCTTCAACGTTGCCTGAGTGTTTCTAAGCGTCTGCCACACCCCAAGTGGCTGACTATTATAAATAAGGTGTAACCGATTATAAAAAGAAAAAATCGGAGGCCCCAATTAGAAACCTCCGACCCTTCAATTATGGATTAAAAGAAATTGTTTTCTTTATTCTGCTCTAAGAGTAAAGCGCTTGAAGTTGAGCACCTTAAGGTCAGCGTCAGCCTGCTTCAAGTAGTCAGCAACGGTAACCTTAGAATCCTGCCAGAACTCCTGGTTCTCAAGGCAGTTCTCTTTGAAGAACTTAGCCATACGACCCTTAGCGATGTTCTGAATCATCTGCTCTGGGAGGCTTGCAGCCTTCTGCTCAGCTGTTTCCTTCTTGATGCGACGGATGTCTTCAGCCTGCTCTTCAGTGATGTTGCCCTTCATAACGCCCTCGTTGATGTGCTCTTCGTTCTCAGCGATGTAAGCGTTGTAGCCTGCCTTCTTGATAGCAGCAGCAACAGCCTTCTCAACCTGCTCTTCCTTAGTCTTCTCAATAGCAACCTTCAGCTCGTTGTCCTTAACTTCCTGTGGAACAGATGCCTCATTAAGAGCTACTGGGTTGTAAGAAGCAACCTGCATAGCTACGTTGTGACCCTGCTCCTCAGCAGCCTTGCTGAGCTGTACCATTGTACAAAGTATGTTGATACCCTGGTGGTTGTATGTGTAAACATTGTCGCCCTCGATGAAGTTGTAACCGTCAAGTTCCATCTTCTCACCTGTAACACCAGAGCGAAGCTTTACAGCCTCTTCTACAACTGTGCCGTCAGCCAGCTTCAATGCCTTTACCTCGTCAAGAGACTTGCACTTGTTAGCGATTGCTGCGTCAAGGATGTCCTGTGTAAGTTTGATGTAATCCTTACCAGCTGCGACGAAGTCAGTTTCGCACTTCAAGGCAATCATAGCTGAGAAACCATTCTCGCTCTTTACAAGTACGCAACCATTGCTGGTCTCACGGTCAGAGCGCTTTGCAGCGATAGCCAAGCCACGCTCGCGAACGAGCTCAACAGCCTTATCCAAGTCGCCTTCAGCCTCTGTCAAAGCCTTCTTACAATCAGCCAAGCCAGCGCCTGTCATCTTGCGAAGCTTCTGTATATCTGCTATAGAAACATTCATTTTTGTGTAAGATTTGTTGTTTTTTTAATAAGCAAGTCCGCAAGGTGTTCATCTTGCGAACTTGCAATAATTATCTGTCTGATAGTTACTCAGCTGCTTTCTCTTCAGCCTTAGGAGCTTCAGCTTCCTCAGCCTTGCGAGACTTGCGAGCGCGGCGAGGCTTAGCGTCAGCTACTTCCTCTTTCTGCTCAGCGGCAGCCTTCTCGTCAGCCTTCTCTACCTTACGCTCGTTGAGACCCTCATTGATAGCGTCGCAGCAAGCTGAAAGGATTACGTCAACACTGTCAGAAGCGTCGTCGTTAGCTGGGATAACGAAGTCGATGTTCTTAGGATCAGAGTTTGTATCAACGATACCGAATACTGGGATACCCAGACGGTTAGCTTCCTTGATAGCAATGTGCTCCTTCATAACATCAACAACGAAAAGAGCTGCAGGCAGGCGAGTAAGATCAACGATAGAACCGAGGTTCTTTTCGAGCTTAGCGCGCTGACGTGAAATCTGAAGCAACTCACGCTTTGAGAGGTTTGAGTAAGTACCATCGTTCATCAGGTTATCGATGTTCGTCATTTTCTTCACTGCCTTGCGAATGGTAGGGAAGTTAGTGAGCATACCACCTGCCCAACGCTCTGTAACGTAAGGCATGTTTACGCTCTGTGCCTTCTCGGCAACGATTTCCTTAGCTTGTTTTTTAGTAGCGACGAACAGGATTTTCTTACCTGACTTTGCTATCTTTCTCAACTCTTCAGCTGCATCGTCAATCATCTCAACAGTCTTGTTGAGGTCGATGATATGGATGCCGTTACGCTCCATAAAGATATAAGGAGCCATTGCTGGATTCCACTTGCGGCGGAGGTGTCCGAAGTGACAACCTGCCTTCAGTAACTGGTCAAAATTAGTTCTTGACATTTTCTTTTCTTGTTTTTGTTGTTTACTTTCTGTTTAATTCTTTGCTAGAATCAGCCAATGAGTAATTCTCTTTCATCTTACGATGCCAAGTGAAGTCTCACTGGTTTAGATACTAAACTTACGAAGTTCGGTCTTAAGCCACCCGAAGATAGCCATAAACCAGCGTTTCGTTTAACGCTTGCTGAACTGGAAGCGACGACGAGCCTTTGGACGTCCTGGCTTTTTACGCTCAACGGCACGGCTGTCACGTGTGAGAAAGCCTGCGTCCTTGACAGCCTTCTTGTCTTCAGCGTTTACCTTAACGAGGGCACGAGCGATAGCCATGCGGAGAGCCTGACTCTGACCTGTGAAACCACCACCGATAAGGTTTACTTTAATGTCGTACTTACCTTCTGCTTCGAGCAACTGCAGTGGCTGCTTTACTACATAACGTAGGATTGCTGAAGGGAAGTAAACTTCCAAATCCTTCTTGTTGATTGTGATCTTACCTGTTCCTTCTGTGAGGTAAACTCTTGCGATAGAGCTCTTGCGGCGACCAACTGTATTTATGATTTCCATTGTCTATACTTTTTATTTATACTGATTAATATCAATAGTCTTTGGCTTTTGAGCTGCCTTATCGTGCTCTGCACCTTCAAATACATAAAGGTTGTCGAGGATAGCGCGTCCTAAAGGACCCTTTGGCAACATGCCCTTAACAGCGTGACGAATCATCTTGTCGATGCCACCCTTGCGCTTGCGAAGCTCTTCAGGTGTGTTGAAACGCTGTCCACCTGGATAACCAGTATAACGAGTGTAGACTTTGTCGGTTTCCTTCTTACCAGAGAAGATAACCTTTTCTGCGTTAATAATGATAACGTTGTCTCCACAATCCTGGTTAGGAGTGAAGTTTGGTTTGTACGTTCCGCGGAGCAACTTTGCTACTTTTGAGCAGAGGCGACCAACAATCTGGTCG
>CAZPNJ010000164.1:2343-4717 GCA_964587765.1 uncultured Prevotella sp. | reverse complement strand
GGATAGGTAAAAGTAATCAGATAAAATGACGAAACTGTTAGGCATAGTTAGGCTAAAAAAAGGGCATATAAACCAAAGGCAAATAATGCTGGTGTTGGCATTCTTTGTGGGTTTATTGGCTTCGTTGGCGGCATTGGCTTTGCACTGGTTAATCACCGAAATACAGCAGTTGCTTACCAAAGGCTTTGACATTTCGACTTTTAACTGGATGTATCTGGTATTCCCGATAATTGGTATATGGATTACGTCCATGTTTATAAAGTATGTGGTTAAAGACAATATATCGCACGGTATAACAAGGGTCTTATATGCTATCAGCACGAAACAATCGAGACTGAGAGCGCATAACTGTTGGACTTCGGTTGTGGCATCGGCGATAACAATCGGCTTTGGTGGCTCGGTGGGAGCGGAGGCGCCTATCGTGTTGACAGGTTCGGCTATCGGTTCAAACCTGGGGCAGTTGTTTCATTTAGATAAAAAGCAACTGATACTGCTTGTTGGCTGTGGCGCTTCGGCGGCGATAGCTGGCATATTCAAAGCGCCTATCGCAGGACTTGTGTTTACGCTTGAGGTGCTGATGGTTGACTTGAGCATGGCATCGCTTTTGCCTATTCTTACGGCAAGTGTCACTGCCACGTGCTTTTCATATATCTTCCAAGGCGATGCGTCGTTGTTCCACTTTACGCTTGATAGCGCTTGGAGCGTGGAACGAGTTCCGGCGTGTGTGCTGTTCGGTTTGGTATGAGCGTTCGTGAGTTTATATTTCATGCGAATGATGACCGTGTTTGAAGGCTTCTTCGCGCAGCTCAGCCAGTATCCTTACATAAAACTTATATTCGGCGGCATTATACTTAGTTCGCTGATATTCTTGTTTCCAGTGCTTTACGGCGAGGGTTACTCTTCGCTGGGAGTTCTGTTGAACGGTAAAACTGAGACCGACTGGGGGGCAATCATGAACAACTCGTTGTTCTATGGTCATGACAGCTTGCTGCTGTTGTTTGTTGCGGGAGTGCTGTTGACAAAGGCCTTTGCCACGTCTGCCACGAATGGTGCAGGCGGTTGTGGCGGTACGTTTGCCCCATCTCTTTTCGTGGGTGGATATGTTGGCTTCTTTTTCGCGAGAATATGGAATATAAACCAAATTGGTGTATATATCCCTGAAAAGAACTTCACTCTGCTTGGTATGGCAGGTGTTATCGCTGGCGTAATGCATGCACCGTTGACGGGCATATTCTTGATTGCGGAAATAACAGGCGGTTATCAACTGTTTATGCCGTTGATAATCGTTTGCGTATGCTCGGTACTGGCGATAGGTGTGTTCCAACCTCACAGTATCTATGCGGCTCGTTTGGCTCGACAGGGTAGGTTGCTCACGCACCATACCGACAAGTCCATTCTTACGCTTATGAACATGGACAGTGTCATAGACAGAGAGTTTATTTCGGTTACTCCGGAATTGCCTCTCGGTAAGCTGGTTAATGTGATAAGCAAGAGCCATTCAAGTTTTATACCAGTGCTTAATAACGCTGGCGTATTGCTGGGCGAAGTGGATATTACGAAAATCAGACACATTATGTTCCGCACCGAACTGTACAACCGATTCTCTGTGGCTCAGATTATGACCCCCATACCAGCGTCTGTCGTAGTGAACGACTCTATGGAGGACGTTATGTATAAATTTGACGCTAAGAATACGAACTATATGCCGGTGGTTGACGTAAACAATCGTTTGATTGGTTATATTCATCGCAAACGTTTATTCTCTTTATACAGAAAGATGGTTGCCGACTTCTCTAATGAATAAGGCGTTGTAATAATAGAAATGCAATAACATATAGTTACAATAACGATAGAATTCTAATGCAATATGTTGCGATAATAATTAGAAAAACCAGTCACTTATTATCGTTTCAATAAACAAAGTAAAAAGCCAAAGATGCAATGTGCAATCTTTGGCTTTTTACTTGCTGTTATTTAGTATTCAATATTCAATATGTTTCTCTTAATCGTTTGAAGCTTTTGATATTGTACTCCTTACAAATACTAAACTCGTCGTTTTCGTTATTTTACGTTAATCGCTCCTGCGAAATGAGCGTCCCAATCTTCAATGGTTGCATTTTGAACAACGATAGGTGTTCTTGATACCTTTACTTCAAGAATATATCGTTTACCTGGCTTTATTGTATCGCCAATCATACCTGGTATATTAGCTATGATTGTTCTCAAGTCAACATGGGCGTGATAGTCTATGCCTTTACTATCATATACGGTCAGGTTATAATAGTATGGCGATGTCGTTGGTAGTGATGCCAAACTTGGAGCATTTTGTGGGAATATGATTATAGAGTCGTAGCTTACAGTAGCTCCACCAGTT
>CAZPNJ010000164.1:0-2308 GCA_964587765.1 uncultured Prevotella sp. | reverse complement strand
GCCCGGTTGCATTTGATGTATAGTAGCAGTTACCAACTCGTGGAGATGATGGGTTAACATCAAATTGTCCTGTTGTATAAAGGGCTTTGTTAAGTGTGTATGTTAGGGTGTCAACCGCTTTACAGCCTGTTCCGCATACAAATTTGAATGTTATCATAGACATTTTATGCTTAAACCTAAGCGGTAGATACTTGTTATCAGTGCTGCAACTATCCCATAGGAAGTCCCAGTCATCTTTGTACGCTTGGTTTATCGTTGATACGGTAAGCGCATTGGTAAGTGTACCGGCTGGCATATATCCGCCAACAACACCATGTTTGGTTTGGGTTGGATAGAATGCCTCATACAAAACTTTAGTGTTTGATGGATTACTATAATATATAGGACCGCCGCTATGGTGCTTAAATGTGACGGAAGTTGTAGGGAAGGTTACACCAGAGTTATTGGTTGTGTACCAAACATTGTAGAAACCGTTACCCGTTATGCTTATCTTGTCGTCCTGCTCCCAATAGCCATTGGTGCCATCACCGTTTAGCAAGACTCTTGTTGCGTTATTGTCTTTTATCTCAGCGGAAACTTCCAACTCTTCCTTATCACCGTTGAAAGGAACTGTGTCGTTGTCTTCGCTTGAACATGCAAACATGAATCCTGTTACGAACAATGCTGATATATAAAGTATGCGTTTCATATCTTATGTGATTTATATTTCTATAAAGTTATTCTTCTGCTTCAATGCTACCAAAACCTGGTATTACAATAGTGTCCCAATCCTTGATTGTAGCTTCGATTTCTATACTTGACAGATTAACTGATATTGTTATCACGTGATTCTTGCCAGCTTTTAATGTTGGCAACTTCACTTTGTTTATAAGTGTAGAGGAACCTAATCCCGTAGTGTCAGGTATGAATTTGTCACCAGTCGCTAATGTTATGGTTAGTGTTCCTTCATTAGGCTTTTGTGGGAAGAAAAGCATTGTATCTGGAATAGCAGGGTCTATTCCGCTTCCTCCTGCAAGAGTATTGCTAATGTCTTGATAGTTGGAGATAAGTCCTGTTTGTCCAGTGTACATATCAACCCAGCCTTCAACGCAGAATACGTTAGAGAATGTCCACTTCATACCGACTAAATCGGCTGCGGTTAAGCCTACACCGGGAACAAAACGGAATGTAACTTTACTCATTAAATGTTTAAACTTAAAGTTACATGGGTTTCCATAATATCCGTTCCTTTGATCCCATAGATAGTCAATGGTGTCCTGATGGTGTGCCTGTACGGCAGTGTCAGTTATGATACCTGAAATCCTTTGGTCTATATTTGATAAACTTAAACTTCTGTGATATGGATAGTAGGCACGGAAATCAACACCTTGAAGGTTCAGAGGGTTATAGTATATGTTATAGTCATCTGCGGCAGATATAGAAACACCTGCACCAGGGGCGTCTGTAACATACTTTAAGTTGTCCACGCCTGCAGTCACAACAGCATCGGTGGATATCTTGTGCGTAAAAACATTAGGTTCGCTTGACAATATCGTATAATTCGCAAAGATGCCAATGCTATCGTCTATATCCCAAATGTTATTGTTGTTTACACGAGTCATACTTTTGGCTTTTGCGGTGTTTTCGTCAAAACTTACATTAAACGCAACTTCCGTGGCTTTGTTTAGTGTGTCTTGAGTGGCTTCTTCTTTATCAGAACAAGCTGTGATAAAGAAACTCGCAAATGCCAAAGCTAATATGTAATATGATGTTATCTTCATGACTTAATAGTTATATGTTGCTATGCTGTCACTATCGTTAACCCATTGCTCAATAGTATTATAACCAGAGATGAATGTTGGTAGCATGGTTGTGTTTACACCGCCGTTGCTTGACTCTACAGAGTCAACGTATATGGTATCGAAATACTCATAGTTACGTGGCAAATCGTAGTTGTTTGTTGGGGAAACTGTAGTTGTGTCAAACGGTGTTATACCGCCAAAATATATACGATAGTCGTATGTGCCTGTGGCACGGGTTATATTTAAGTTTATATATGTTGCGTCAGAAGGTGCATTCAAATAGTTCCTTATGCCAACAGCACCGTTTCCTGCAAGATTCTCGAACATATAAATAGTATCTTTAAGTTCGCCTGCAACAAGTGATGCTATTGGTGGAGCAGGAACGTATGCAGGATTTACAACCATAGGCAGGTTGCCGAACTTTGCGGAAGGATTAGATGTAACATTCGGGTGTATGTAACAACTAAGTGGAATATGACATACTGTATAGTTGTTAACTATGGATTTTGCCTTGTATTTAATAACAA
>CAZPNJ010000163.1:0-4723 GCA_964587765.1 uncultured Prevotella sp. | reverse complement strand
CTCGCCCACCTGATAGGTGTTGCCGCCGTAGGTATATTCAAAAGCCACAGCCAGCACTTGGTCGGTTTGCAGTGCAGATGTCAGCGAAACGTAGCCCAATGCGGTGTTTACGGTGTATTCTGATGAGCTCAGCAGTCGTGCGCTTTCAATTTTCTCGTAGTCAACACCACCCTCAAAGCCGCTGATGTTTTCAAGTACTGTTGAGGCTTGGTCAATGTCGCGTGCGGCGCTGTAGTCGTTGACCATCGATGAGTATTCGGTATTGGCGCCGTTGCTTGGCACACCGTTTCCAAAGGTAGCCCAGATGTTGTTTGACACCTTGCTGTTCTCGCCGAGGTCGGTCAGTGCTATGATGTTGCGTGTGTTAGTAGTCGTTCCGGTTTTGTTGGTTACCCAAATCTCCACACGGTTTATCTTTATGCCCGTGGTTACGTTGGGCAGATTGCGCATACCGTCATCGTATTTGTCACGGAAGTATTGCGACAGGAAGAAGTGGCGGTTTTCTTCATAGTTTGCCACGTCAATCTCAAATGGAGTCAGCTGCACTCCGCCCTTAGACGATACGCTCGACGATGTGGATTTCTTTTGCGAAGCTACTAATTGCAGCTTCAGCTTGCCAAACTGTAAGTCTGTTCTCAGACCGAACAGCGAACTTGCGCCCGACACTAACGAAGAGTTTGATGGGAACGATATGTTGCCCGCCTCAACGTGTTGTATTATCTCGTCTTCCTTGCCGTCGTATTTCAGCTTCAGGTTCTGAGCGTCGGCGGCAAAAGTCGCTTCGGTGTTGTAGTCAAGGTTCATGTTAACCTTGTCGCCAACCTTACCGTTGACGCTCATGTTTATCTTTTCATCAAAGTCAAGGGTGGTAGTCTTGCGGTTGTGTATTGGCAGTGAAGGGTTGTCAATGTCCTTCATCGTGGCGCCAAACTTCAGTTCCGCCGACCCCTGTGTCTTAATTCTCACGCCGCCCGGACCGAATATCTTTTCGGCAGGACCAAGGTCGAAGTGCATATCGGTGAAGTCAAACTTCTCTTTGCCCTTAGTCTTGTAAATCTCGTCGTTCTTCTTGCGGAAATAGTCTTTCATCATCTGGCGCTCGCTCCACTGGCGATATTCGCCAAGCGTCATAACGATAGGCGTTGAAATGTAAGATCCGCCTATCTTGTTGCCAATGATGTATTGGTTTAGCGAGTCGTCATATACAACCTCTTGTTTCAAGTTGTCAGGGCGCTTCAGGTCCATGCCGTTATGGTCGAGGTCGCTTAGCGTGACTGGCACTGTGCGCTGAACCTTCCAGCGTGTGTTCAGCAGCGAGTCGGGTATTGTGTCTTCCTCAATCTCAGCCTGAGCGTGTACCTTTATCTTCTGCTTGTCTTTGTTGTCTTGCTGATTACGGGTGCTTGGGGTGGTTTGCTGTCTTCGTTGAGTCTTGTTGTCTTGCTGATAAGGCACTACTACAGCATAACTTGCCACGGTAATGGCAAGCAACATGGATATAGTATGTAGTCTGTGCTTTATCTTCACTGGCGATTATTTAATCTGTTTCAATGCCAATTTTACAACATCTTCTACTGGCAACTCTGGTTGCTCTTGCAGTATGCTTACCACAACCTTTGCCGATGGGGCGGGAGAGAAACCAAGCATGGTGAGCGCACCCACGGCTTCGTCTTTAACCTGTGTGTTGACGTTTGTCGCCGGCTGCCCTGCCATTGAGTGTACCTCAGTGGCAATGCCAAGGTTTATCATCTTGTCTTTCAAGTCAACGATTATGCGCTGGGCGGTTTTCAGTCCAATGCCTTTCACGCCCTTCAACAAACGCTCGTCGCCACTGGCAATGACGCTTGCCAATTCGTTTGGCGCAATGGTTTGCACCTACGCCCGATACCGATATAAGCAAACGGTATATTTCACGCTCTTGCTTTGTGGCAAAGCCGTAGAAGATAAACGAATCGTCTCTGCCGCCTGCCGTCAGCACTTCGTGAACATACAGTTTCACTTCTTTCTTTCCCTCTATGGCAGAGTATGTTGAAAGCGAAATATTCAGGCCGTAGCCTACGCCGCCAGCGTCAATTACCGCCATGGCAGGGGTCAGTTCGGCCAGTTCTCCTTTTATGTATTCTATCATTATGTTTCAGTTTTATGGTTATACCAGTTGAAAAGACCGCGACAGTCTTATCTTTTTTACTTCTTAATTATAACGCTTATCCGCTTTTGTTATTGCCTTTACCTTAATTAAAAAGAGGGCTTCAGGCTATTAAACAAAAGAATGGCACACTGTTCTTGCGAACGGTATGCCATTTTCTTGTTATTCAAGATTCTTAAAACGAATGTGTTTCGCTTTGATAACCTTTTTAGATTATTCGCTAACGATAACGCGCTTCTCTTGAATACGAGCCTTCTTACCTGTGAGGTTACGAAGATAGTAAAGCTTAGCGCGACGAACACGTCCGTGCTTGTTTACCTCGATGTTGTCAATGTTAGGAGACTCCATAGGGAAGATACGCTCTACACCTACTGTTCCAGACATTTTACGAACTGTGAAACGCTTTTTGTCACCCTGACCAGCAATCTTGATTACTACGCCACGATAGAGCTGGATGCGCTCCTTTGAACCCTCGACGATTTTGTAAGCGACAGTTACAGTATCACCAGCCTTGAACTCTGGCCACTGCTTGCCGGTTGCAAATGCTTCCTCAGCAACTTTAATTAAATCCATGATGTTTTTAATAATTAAATTTGTTTGTCGTTCCAACGCAACATAACGGACAACTCTTCTTTCCGCCAGCGATTACGCCGAAAAGCGCTGCAAAGGTAACATGTTTTTGTCTAACTGCAAAATTATGAGCATTTTATTTTGTTTTTAGTCCTCATACACAGCAATATAATCAATTGCAAGGCTTGCAATTATTGCGTGAATAGACAAAACTGAATATTTATTTGTAACTTTGCGCAAAAGCATTAAAAACAAAAGGATATGATGGATTTTAACTTTGGCGATTTAGACTTCGGAACGCCTGTTGACCGTTCCAAGGATATTATAAAAATAGTAGGAGTAGGCGGTGGCGGCTGTAATGCAGTCAAGAATATGTATGAGGAAGATATTGAAAACGTTACATACGCCGTTTGTAACACTGATACGCAGTCGTTAGTGAAGATGCCTATAACCGTAAAGTTGCAACTTGGTAAGGAAGGCTTGGGGGCTGGTGGAAACCCTGAGGTAGGCAGACAGGAGACAGAACAAAGTCTTGATAATGTGAAGAAACTATTCTCTGACGGTACGAAGATGACTTTCGTTACGGCTGGTATGGGTGGTGGCACTGGTACGGGGGCAGCCCCACTTATTGCTGGCGTGGCTAAAAGCATGGGCATACTTACGGTGGGCGTGGTTACGATTCCATTCTATTTTGAAAAGAAGCGTAAGATAATAAAGGCTCTGAAAGGCGTTGAAGAAATGCGTCGCAATGTAGATGCTCTTCTTATTGTTAATAACGAGAGGCTGTGTAATGTGTATGGCGACTCTGACATTGCAGTAAAAGAAGCGTTCAAAAGAGCCGACAATATATTGAAAGATGCTGTGAAAAGCATTGCCGAGTTGATAACGGTTGAGGGTGATATAAACCTTGACTTCAGAGACGTAGAAACCACAATGCTCGGTGGTGGTGGCGCACTGATGGCTATGGGCAGGGCTTCTGGCGAGCGCCGTGTGGCTGATGCGATACTTAATGCATTAGATTCGCCGTTGTTGTATGGCAGCGACATAAGTAAGGCAAAGCGCATATTGTTTAATATATACACCGGCACTCAACATCCGTTGGGTGTGAAAGAATTAAATGAGATTGACGCATTCATGGATGAGCTAAACCCCGATATAGACGTCATTTGGGGGGTGTCAGATGATGATACGCTGGACGATGAGGCTAAGGTTGCCATACTTGCAACTGGTCTTGATAATACCTATGGCGAACCCGTAAGCGAGCATAAGGGAAACGACAATGAATATTATGACGACATAATAAACCGCTTATATATATCTGCCGCTGCAAAAAATAATGCAAAGAAAGTGGAAAGACAACAGCCGGTAGTGCAAGACTATGCACAAAACAATACCGCTGAGGCAACAGTCAGTGTCAATGAAACCTCTAACGAAGGCGTTGGCACTGGCAAATCAGCACCTCAATCAGTTTGGAATGGCAGGGAAATGCTGTCGAGCTTTGCGGAGCGTGTGAGAAAGAGAATGAGAGAGTTTACTGAGATTATAACCAAAGGTGACGATGAATAAGAGTTGTAAATGAGTGGCATTGAATTAAAATCTATCGAAGACATAATCTCGGATATTAGCGACGGCTCGCAGACTCTCCGCCGATTGAAGCGTCACGACCTGTTGTTAAAGGCGATAGGTGGCTCTGCGGTGCTTAACGAACTTAATGTTGAACTAAGGCGCGCTACTCTTTCACCATTAAAGATAACAGCCGATTACAGATTTATACTTACCGATTTGGGGCGTGAGGTAGAGCTCACACCTATTCACAAGGCTGTGTATATGCTGTTCTTAAACCACCCTGAAGGCATTGAGTTTAAACAGCTCGCAAACTATAAACAAGAGTTAACTGATATTTACAGTCGCATATCCAACCGTATTGATGTCGGTAAGATGAGCGATACAATAGACCGCCTTACCAATCCTCTAGACAATGCTATAAACGAGAAGTGTTCGCTCATA
>CAZPNJ010000162.1:1682-4778 GCA_964587765.1 uncultured Prevotella sp. | reverse complement strand
CAGCAAGGCTGTTAAGTGGAGCTGCGACGGCACACCAGCGTTTGAACTCACCGACGCTGACAAGGCTGACCGTGGTACAGACATCGTGCTTCACATCGCTGATGACTGCAAAGAGTTCCTTGAAAAGAACAAGATACAGGAACTTCTTGACAAGTATTGCAAGTTCATGCCTATCAGCATTGCCTTTGGTAAGAAGACCGAATGGAAGGACGGCAAACAGCAGGAGACCGACCAAGACAGCATCGTCAACAGCGAAGAACCTCTGTGGACAAAGGCTCCAAGTTCTCTAAAAGACGAGGACTACAAGAAGTTCTACCGCTATCTCTACCCTATGCAGGACGAGCCTTTGTTCTGGATTCACCTTAACGTTGACTACCCATTCAACCTCACAGGTATTCTTTACTTCCCACGTATAAAGTCAAACATTGACCTGCAACGTAACCGCATACAGCTATACTGTAATCAGGTGTTCGTAACTGACCAAGTGGAAGGTATCGTACCAGAGTTTATGACTCTTCTGCACGGTGTCATCGACTCACCGGATATACCTCTAAACGTCAGCCGTTCTTATCTGCAGAGCGATGCCAACGTGAAGAAGATTTCCACATATATCACAAAGAAAGTGGCTGACCGCCTGTTGAGCCTCTTCAAGGAAAACCGCAAGGAATATGAAGACAAGTGGGACAACCTCAAGATATTTATCAATTACGGTATGCTCTCACAGGAAGACTTCTACGACCGTGCTAAGGAGTTTGCCCTATTCAAAGATGTTGACGGCAAGCACTTCACCTTTGAAGAGTATAAGACGCTTATCAAAGACAACCAGACTGATAAAGACGGCAACCTCATATATCTGTACGCTACAAACAAGGACGACCAGTATGCTTACATCGAGGCAGCAAAGGCAAAAGGCTACTCTGTACTGATGCTTGACGGTCAGCTCGACGTACCTTGCATATCAATGTTTGAGCAGAAGTTCGAGAAGAGCCGTTTCTCTCGTGTTGACGCCGACGTAGTTGACCGCCTCATCGTAAAGGACGACAACAAGAAGACTGACATGGCAGAGGACGACCGTGAGAAACTGTCACAGGTATTCCGCTCTCAACTTCCACAGATAGACAAATGTGAATTCAGCGTTGAGGTTCAGGCACTTGGCAAAGACGCTCAGCCTGTTATCATCACCCAGAGCGAGTATATGCGCCGTATGAAAGACATCTCACGATTCCAGCCAGGAATGAGCTTCTACCAGCAAATGCCTGACGCATATAATTTCGTTTTGAACTCTGACAATGAAATTATCGCAAAGGTACTGACCGACACTTCTTCATCTGTTGATGCCGAGTTGAAGCCTGTGCTTAGCGAACTGAAGGGACAGGAAGCTCGCCTCGCTGCACTGCACCAAGCTCAGAGCCAAAAGAAGCAGGAAGAGATAACACCAGAGGAGAAAGACGACTTGTCTAACACCGAGAAGGTTATCGACGACCAACGCAAGAAGCGCAATGAAATCCTTGCCACTTACGCTAAGGGCAACGACATTGTTCATCAGCTTATCGACCTTGCCCTGCTTGCCAACGGTATGCTTAAAGGTGAGGCATTAGGCAAGTTCCTAAAGCGCTCTGTTGATTTAATCAAGTAAAAATCACAATGTTTCCATAAAGCAAAGGCTGACATTCGTTATTGAATGTCAGCCTTTCATTTTTCTCTATCTGCCATAGGCGGCAACTAATATTCCGCTATATGCTACCAATCGGTCAGTGCGAGCACCATCGGGTCTATAGTAAACCAGCGCTTGATAAGAGTTCTCTGTCTGAAAGAAGTTTCCCTCTGTAGTTACGGGTGCGGTAGTTCCGTCAGCCTTTAGAACTAAGTATTGGTAAGAATAATAGCCCTGTTTCAACTTTACGGTTGCCGTATATTCTTGGTTCTGCTCGTCATACGTCAACAAATATTTGTCAGACAGTTCACCATTAGTCCATCGTCCGCTGATATACACGTCACCATCTTGCCGTGGCGCTTTCAGCGTAAAGTGAACCAATATGTACTCTGATGCAATATCGTTGTAGGCGTTGTCCATATTGCGAATGTAGAAAGCCCCATTGGCATCAGCTTCATAATCATACGATGGTCTGGGTTCGCTCCGCCACAGATATGCGTGATAATCATGTCCGTCCCAATAGGTATGCTCCACACCCATTGTTGGGTGCATCACATCAAGCAACTCGAATTTACGATATTCATTGCCGCCGTCAAATATCAGGTCACGAGCATGATTCCATTGCAATCCGTCAGTAGTACTGTATTGTGGGCGCACATTATGTCGGGCGTTGTCCCATCGCCAGTTTTGCAGAAACACGGTTCGTATCTGCTCTTCCGGTCGGCTTACCTTCAGTTGACCATAATTTAATTTAGCCGACAACTGTTGATGACTGTGGTTTATGTCAATATCTGTGTTTGTAGTCATACTCATAGTCATGCCCATCAACGGTTCACACAACATAAAGTACGCACGAAGTATTTCCTCGCCAGAGTTGTCGTCGTAAACAGTCACACGGTAGTTGCCACTGAGCGTGAGCCTTACCTCTTCGTTCGGTATTTGCAGGCTATAGTGGGTATATAGCTGATTCATGCCCTCACTCTCTGCCACATCTTTAATAATGTTGCCGTCAACTACGCCCTGCGCAAAGTCACTAACGAAAAGCCCATTTGACGGTTGCCAGTCTGCATCGCAATGTTCTATCTTATAAGCATAGCGATGATACTCGTGCATCATATCGTCAAATCCGATGACCATTGGCGTTTCGCTGCCAAGCATACCAACCGGTGGATCTTGCCAATTATCGCCATACGTCACCTGCAATGAAGCCACATGAGTAGATAACACCTCATTGTTCTGTGCGCTTGCCTTTGCGCTAAAGAGCACAAAAACCGTCAACACATTATATAATATACTGCCTCGCACGAATATATGTTACTTTAATACCTGTCGCAAATAGTTTGACGTAAGCGAAGCCAGGCGCGGAATATCTTGTCCGAAGGCGTGGTCAAAGCCCTGCAACAAATCCATCTTACTGTTCTTCAGCACCTGATTGTAGCGCT
>CAZPNJ010000162.1:0-1672 GCA_964587765.1 uncultured Prevotella sp. | reverse complement strand
AATATACACTGGTCCAACATACTTCGCAGCCGTCTCATAGATAGGCAGTTCACGAGTGGTGTTAATGTAATCCTTACCAAGATGAAGTTTGCCTATCGTCACATAATCAGGCGCATTATACGGGTCATACATTGCACCAAAAGTGTTTCCACGCAACACGTCGTCGCGCAGCACGGCAGCAGGTGCCAACAGCACCAGTCCATTCACACTGTCCTTGCCCAGTTCGCCTGCGGTCATGCTTGCCACGACTCCGCCCTGAGAGTGACCTACAAAAGCAATTTCACTGACGAATGGCAGTGACTTTGCATAATGGTAAACCGCCTTAGCATCTTGAATCTCGTTAACTATAGTCATGTGTTGAAAGTCACCATCGCTATGACCGTGTCCGTTAAAGTCGAACATTAGCGTAGCAATGCCTTTTTGCTTCAGACTATCAGCAATCTGCAGCAGCAAATCTGCATTCTTATTGCCATTAAATCCGTGCATGATAATCGTCAGCGGGCACTTCTCGCCTGCTTTCAACTGAGGTTTGCTCAAAACAGCATCGAGCATGCCCACTGCTCCCGGTATCTTTACATTCTTTGAGCCCCAATATTCCTCCATGCACTTTGCTTCCTCGGCGGTAATCTGTATTACTGCACCATGCTTAGGGCTGGTAAAGTTGGTAGTCTTCATTACGCCTTCATTGAAGCGTCCCAGATGCTTGAATGTTTTAAAGTCAGACGTCTCGACAAAACCGAAATTATGAGGTCGGCGACTATAAATATCGTACATAAGCACCCACTTGTTTTCACCTATACGCTTCCACACATTAGGTGCCTCGCAGCCACCCTTTTCATAGTCTATCCACTTGTCGTCATAGACATAACCCTTGTTTACGGTCGAGCTGACAGCTTGCTTAATGCCTGCCGTACCGTCATGGGCAACATAAAAGAGATGGTACTTACCCTGAGCGTAGGTGATATCACCGTCAATAGCGTTCACACCTTCCTTGGGGTACACGTACAGCAACTCAGGAGTGGTTTCAATCTTGTTTAAGTCATTATTTACGTATGAATAGTATAGCTTGTTTGGTTCTACTCCGTGGCGCATGGTAAAGTACAGCATCAGTCGCTTCGTTGCCTTTTCATACACCAGTTCGGGCGCCCAAACGCAGCCCACATTTTCCCAACCCTGCATATTATCAAAACGTGCGTTGGTGTGAGTGAAGTGTATCATGTCCCACGACTTAGCGAGCACCAGTCCACGGTTGTTGCCCCAACCGAACTTCTTGCCGTCGCGCTCCCACTCGGTATCACGATAGCCCTTCTGCTTAGCGTAAATGTGCAGGTCAGTCATGGAAATATAAAACGCCCCGTCTGGTCCACGGAATATGTGTGGGTCACGTATGCCTCGCTGGTCGGCAATGGTGTCACCTGCTATGATAGGCATACCACCGTTAAGAGCAGTAAATGTGTAGCCGTCGTGGCTGATTGCAGCATGCAGTCCGTGGTCTTCGTCTCTGTGATAGACCATAAGGTACGCAGCCATGTCTTTTTCTTTCGGATTCTTCTTTTTCTTAGCCATAGCAACACTGGGACACAGCATTGCCAAACAAATGATTGATGTTAACAGTTTATTCATTTTTGTTGTTAATTAGATTTAGTGTATCTTTTATAGCGTTATGCGCTCA
>CAZPNJ010000161.1:0-4807 GCA_964587765.1 uncultured Prevotella sp. | reverse complement strand
GTAGAATTTGTCGGTTTCCTTCTTACCAGAGAATATAACCTTTTCTGCGTTAATAATGATAACGTTGTCTCCACAATCCACGTTAGGAGTGAAGTTTGGTTTGTACTTTCCGCGGAGCAACTTTGCTACTTTTGAGCAGAGGCGACCAACAATCTGGTCGGTTGCGTCAACTACCACCCACTCTTTGTTGGCGGTTTCTTTGTTGGCGGAAACTGTCTTGTAACTTAAAGTGTTCATTTTTAATTAATAATACTACTAAAAAACATTTTCTTAAAAACTCCTATACATTATTATATATAGTGCCATTCACTTTTGTGCCATTGATTCACTAACCACGATGCTCGGCCAAAGCAAGCGCTATTAACACAACGACACAGGGGTTCTAAGAGTGCCCCTGAAATAATCGGACTGCAAAGATATACATTTTATGTATAAGAGATTGCTCTATGCCATCTCCAAACTTATAAGTTTATGAATTATTAACTATATTACAAATTATTAACCATCACTTCTTCTTATAAGAAAGGGGAAAAAACTAAATTTGCAATTCAGATTTTACATTCACCTATTAAAATAGAGAGACAACTCTGGGGTGAAATCAAAAAACAATAGCCCCGCAAACAACAGAAACAATGGCAAAAACTAAGAAATTTATTCTTCAAGAAAACGAGATTCCTACTCAGTGGTACAACATTCAAGCCGACATGGTCAACAAGCCCATGCCGCCACTCAACCCAAAGACCAAACAGCCTCTCACACCAGAGGACTTGTCACACATCTTTAGCCTTGAGTGCAGTAAGCAAGAGCTTGACATGGAGCACCCATGGATAGATATTCCTGAAGAAGTTCTTGAAAAATATAAATTCTATCGCTCTTCACCTCTTGTAAGAGCCTACGGATTGGAGCAGGCACTCGGCACACCTGCACACATCTATTTCAAGAACGAAAGCACCAACCCACTGGGTTCTCACAAAATAAACTCAGCCATCCCACAGTGCTATTACTGCAAGAAAGAGGGCGTAACCAATGTTACCACCGAAACAGGCGCTGGTCAGTGGGGTGCGGCACTTAGCTATGCAGCAGCTGTTTTCGGGCTTTCCGCAGCTGTTTATCAGGTAAAGATAAGTATGCAGCAAAAGCCATATCGTTGCGACATCATGCGCACCTTCGGCGCAGAAGTTACAGGTTCGCCTTCAATGTCAACCCGTGCCGGCAAAGACATTATCACACGCGACCCACACCATCAGGGTTCTCTTGGCACAGCTATCTCTTAGGCAATAGAACTCGCCACTACAACTCCAAATTGTAAATACACACTCGGTTCAGTGCTTAACCATGTTGCGCTGCACCAAACCATTATAGGCCTTGAAGCAGAAAAGCAAATGGCTATGGCAGGAGAGTATCCCGACCAGGTTATTGCCTGCTTTGGTGGCGGCAGTAACTTTGGTGGCATCGCTTTCCCATTCATGCGTCACAACATAAAAGAAGGCAAGCACACTGAGTTTATAGCTGCCGAGCCAGCAAGTTGTCCTAAGCTGACACGAGGCAAGTTTGAATATGACTTTGGCGACGAGGCTGGCTACACTCCCCTACTGCCTATGTTCACCCTCGGTCACGACTTCAAGCCAGCCAACATTCACGCTGGTGGCTTGCGCTATCACGGAGCGGGCGTCATCGTTTCACAGTTGCTGAAAGATGGCTATATGCATGGTGTTGACATACCTCAGTTAGAGAGTTTCGACGCTGGTATGCAATTTGCGCGCGCCGAGGGCATTATCCCTGCTCCGGAAAGCTGTCATGCCATTGCAGCAACCATTCGCGAGGCGCTCAAGTGCAAGGAAACAGGCGAAAGCAAGGTAATACTGTTCTGTCTGTCAGGCCATGGATTGCTCGACATGACCTCTTACGAAAGTTTCCTCAACGGCGATTTGCGCAACTACAGCCTTTCTGACGAAGACATTAAAGAGAGCTTAAAGAACGTTCCACAGGTATAACCTATATTTGTAAAACGATGAAGATACTTATAATGAACGGGCCCAACCTGAATTTGCTTGGGGTACGCGAGCCCGACATTTATGGCAAAAGTTCGTTTGAAAACTATCTGCCCGAACTGAGAAGCAAGTTCAGCGATGTTGACATTGAGTATTACCAGAGCAACATCGAGGGCGAAATGATTAACAAACTTCAAGAAGTGGGCTTCTCTTACGACGGCATCGTGCTGAATGCCGGCGCTTATACCCACACCAGCATTGCCCTACTCGACTGCATACGTTCGCTGAAAGCACCCGTCATTGAGGTTCACATCAGCAACATCAACAGCCGTGAGGAGTATCGCCACAAGTCAGTAATATCAGCTGGTTGCCTTGGCATGATTGCCGGCTTCGGGCTTGACTCTTACCGACTTGCCGTTGACGCATTGGTAAACAGAGAGTAAACCCAATGACAGAAGCACTCGACCAGTACATATTAAGCCATATCACTGCCGAAGACGACTACTTGTATCGCCTGTGGCGTGCCACCAACATACACACCATTCACGGGCGCATGGCAAGCGGACACCTGCAAGGTCAGTTTCTGACCATGATTGTGCAAATGCTGCGACCTCGCAACATACTTGAAGTGGGTACTTTCAGTGGCTACAGTGCCATGTGTCTGGCGCGAGGACTTCAGCAGGGCAAAGTTTACACCTTCGAGATTAACGACGAGATGGAAGACTTCACCCGACCATGGATAGAACAGTCGCCATGGGCAGACAAGATAGATTTCCGCATAGGCGACGCCGAGCAAGAGGCGCCACTACTGGGCATAACGTTCGACCTCATGTTCGTTGACGGAAACAAGCGCACCTACAAGCAAACCTACGAGACCCTGCTGCCACTGCTTAACAGCGGAGGCATTATGCTCGCCGACAACACTCTTTGGGACGGTCACGTAGTTGATTCCACCTACGACCACGAGCCACAAACCATCGGCATCAGGGAATTTAACGACTATGTGGCGCAAGACCCAAGGGTGGAGAAACTGATTCTGCCCCTGCGCGACGGACTCACCATCATCAGAAAGAAATAAAAACAAATCAAAAATACATATACACATTATGCAAGAAACAAGACAAAACCGCATATCGCGACTGCTCCAGAAAGAGCTCAGCCTTATATTCGAGTCAGAAACACGCAAGATGCACGGCGTAATGATTTCTGTTACTCACGTTCGTATCTCGCCAGACCTCAGCATCTGCACGGCTCACCTAAGCGTGTTCCCCTCAGAGCGTGGCGAAGAGATACTTGAAAATATCCGTAAGAGCGAAAAGACCATTCGCTTTGAACTGGGCAAGCGCGTACACAACCAGATGCGCATCATTCCATCACTCAGATTCTTTATTGACGATTCACTTGACTACATCGACCGCATCGATGAACTTCTGAAGAAGTAACATCTCACAGCCAAAATAAAGAAATGAGTTTTCCCTTCTACATTGCCCGTCGCTATCTGTTTTCTAAAAAGAGTACCAGTGCCATCAACATTATCTCAGCCATATCTGTGCTGGGTGTGGCAGTGGCATCAATGGCGTTAGTCATTGTTTTAAGCGTGTTCAACGGCTTTCACGACCTTGTGTCGAGTTTCCTTACCAAGCTCGACCCGCAAATCATGGTAGTGCCAGCCAAGGGCAAGACTGCCCCTGCCGACGACCCGCTGCTGAAGCAACTGAAACTAATGCCAGAGGTGGCTGTGGCTACGGAGTGCGTGGAAGACATGGCACTTGCCGAGTATCATGGCAAGCAATCTATGGTTACCATCATGGGCGTAGAAGACAATTTTGACTCACTTACCCATATCAGCGAAATTCTTTATGGCGATGGCGAGTACGAACTTCATGCCGGCAACCTGCAAATGGGCATTCCAGGCATTCGCCTTGCCGTTGACATGGGCTTACCAGCCATGTGGGACGGTTACCTTCACATATACGCTCCACGTCGCGATGGGCAGCTCGACCTCTCCAATCCGAGTGATGGCTTTGTCGTTGACTCGCTTTTCTCGGCTGGCGTAGTCTTTGAAGTGCGACAAAGCAAGTACGACAAAGACCATATTATCACCTCCATCGACTTCGCGCGCAACCTTTTCGGTCAGCAGGGCATGGTATCAAAGCTCGACTTCCGACTTAAACCTGGCGCTGACATCGACAAGGTTAAAGCGCAGATGCAGAAGATTGTAGGCGCAAAGTACAAGGTTCTTGACCGAATGGAACAGCAAGCCGACACCTTCCGCATTATGCAAATAGAGAAGTTCATAGCCTACATATTCCTTACGTTCATTCTTGGTATCGCCTGCTTCAACATCATTGGCTCGCTGTCAATGCTTATTGTCGATAAGAAGAACGATGTAAACACCCTGCGCAACCTCGGTGCAAGCGACAAACAAATATCGCAGATATTCCTATTTGAGGGTCGCTTAATCTCCGTTATGGGAGCCATTCTTGGCATTGCCATCGGACTTCTCCTCTGTTGGCTTCAACAGACAGTCGGCATCGTGGCGTTAGGCTCGTCAAGTGGCAACTTCGTTGTTGACTACTACCCCGTCAGCGTTCACTACACCGACGTACTAATTATCTTCCTCACAGTCATCTTCACTGGTTGGCTCGCCGTTTGGTATCCTGTCAGATACCTTAGCCGCAGATTGCTGTAAGCCACGAAGCTCGGGGAAAAGACAAAAACATACGGAGCATACACGACATGCCCGAACTCAAAAACAGAATACAAAAACACGAATAAAATTTCTTATTGAAATTATGATTTTAATCATATATACT
>CAZPNJ010000160.1:0-4836 GCA_964587765.1 uncultured Prevotella sp. | reverse complement strand
CTGTTACCAATGAGGAACTCTTCGTTTTGACGTATGCTCTCATTAAGGGAGACTCCAAACAGTTTGCACTGCTCCATAAGCACGTAGTCAGCCATGAGTTGGGCGAACATGGCTGCCGTGGAGTCGTCTTGAGCGTTTGCTTGCAGTAGTTGAAATATTATTCCGCAACGAAAGCCTATTACCGCAGCTCTCTTGCGATAGGTGTCTTTTACCACGTCGTTTTCCTCAAGCGCCTCCATGCGCTTCGTTTCCACCCATTGCGCCATAACGTCTGAGATTTCTTTGGAGTTGATGACGCCATTGATAGCGCGTAGTCGCACTACGGCGTTTATGATGTGTGTTTGCTCTTCTTGCGTGAATGTGTGAACGTGCGCGAGTTGGGCGAATCGGTTGTCGGGCATTTCGGCTATCATCAGTCTCGACGACAGTCCGTTCTCTATGTTGTCTTGCCTCATGCATTTGCGAAAGGCGCCATAGGTGCCGAGTATGGTCCAGTTGTACGCTACGTTTACAATACCTGACTCAGCTTGGTCTGAGTTATAGTCTTGTCCCCATTCGCCTCTGTCAAATGCCAGTCTGTAGATATCGTATTTAGAAGACCATGAGCCTGCTCCGTTGGTCTTTCTCAGCGTGTCCAGTTCCTCGCCAAAGGAGTAGAGACAGTGTCCTCGAGAGTTTTTGAAACGTCTAAGCAGGGTGGAGCAAGATATCGTGATAGGCACCTCACGTATCATTGCCTTGGGATCTGGTTCACCTTTCTCGTTGGCTTTGCGATTTCTGCGTCGCTCTTTCCACTCGTCTTCTATTTTACGCTGCGCTTGGTCATCTTCCTGCATGGGTAGTTTCCAAAGGTCAATAACGTCTTTGCACATACTCTTGTTTGAAGCCTGCTCGCCAATGATTATAGACATCAGTCCGATGTGGTGTGGTTTTCCGTCGGCATAGTAGGCTACCACGCCATCGGCGTAAGCTCCACAGAGAGGCATGAGTGAGCAGATGGCAGGTAGTTTCAGCTTGTCGGGCAGATACTCTATTGACTCTTTCAGCCCTTCCGGAAACGTAGGTAGTTGGGAGTTCAGGCGCATGATGATCGCTTCCATTTGATTGTTGTACTCTTGGGCGTTAAGAATTTCATGCGCTTGCGAGGTTGGGCCAGACTGAAATGCTTTTGCCTGTATCATTGTCACAGGGCGTAGTTGCGAGTTGTATTTCGCATACCAGTCCTTAACCAACTGACGGGCGTCGGCTTCGTGGCTGTAGGTGGGCGCTATGGTGGCTATACACTGCCATAAAGCCTCTTCGCTCATGACGCGGGTCACGCCAGACGACAGCAGGTTCATTAGCGTGAAGTGGCGTTTGCCCTCTTGCTCAAAGTCGCATGGCGTTATTTTGCGCATCTGCATGGCTCGCTCCACTATTGGTAGGTTTAGGGCAATGTCCGTAGATGGTCGTTCGCCCATGTCGTGGCTTTGTTTGAGTTTCGGCAGAGGTGCCTCCGTGCTCTCCGAATCGCTCCAGTTGATGGCGATGGGAGAGGTTGGTGTGGGTGAGAAAAGTTTTTCTATGTCGAGGTATAGGAATCGTTCGCGCGAAACGAGAAACGTGGCTCTGGCTGGGTCTTTCGTGGCAGGGTCGTATTCTACGCCTAATGTCCTTGCCATAGCTTTTTGAGCGTTAGCGTTGTCTATCGTCTTGGGTATGCGAAAGATTATTTTCAGTCCCTCGTAGCTGGGCGAGATGAAAACAGCCGTTATGCCTAAGGCTGGCTCATGGCCCTTTATCTTTTGCTCGTAGATGTCGAGTGGTGAGCTAACGTGGTCTATGTCGAGTGAGCAAAAGCCCGACCAACGTGCGTTTGCGTTAAGGCGTTTGCACGATGGGGCGTCAGGCGTGGCGTCGTCGTGAAAGTCGCTCGTGGTTATGTATGGGCGATTGCGCTTGTTGCGCGCTAACAGTTGTTTGTACTCTTCAATAGATATTTTTCCGCTCTTTGACTGTTGGCGATAGCCTTGCTGCTCGTTGTCTAATCGACGGAGCTGCTCTGAGTCGATTAGCTGCATGAATATCTCTCGCGTGAGAGGCATCACTGTGTTTGATTTGATGTTGTTTCCGTAAAACATTTTTGAAATTTGATTGTTGGGTCTTGACGTGTTGATGAACGTAAGTGAATAATGTTGAATTATTCTCGCTTTGTCGCGATTTTCAAGTGAGCTATGTCGGACGAATGTCGCGATTGAGAGTTTTGAATTGTGGTCTGTCGCTCGATGGTCAATTTATAAATCATGAATCTTTGATTCTTAATCGGCGTAGCCGACAAATCCTAATTCAAAACTCAAAACTCCAAATTCTTTAAGCGACAAATCTTTGGGCAGCGTTGTCTTGAATGAACTGGCTCGATTCCGACGCGTCGCTCAGTATTTTAAGTTCAGGCATAAGAGTGTCGCGCCTAACGCTAATGCAGAACTTGATGTGGTCTTCGTATATGGTGGTTCGCCCGCCAAAACTGTGAAGATGAGTTCGCTGTGGAAGCGCCTGATGGTTTCTGCTCGCGCGATTATAAGGAAGAAACTCATAGTAACAACCTTTGATGTGGCGCAAAGAGCCTTCAATGGCGAGATTGTTTTTAACTTTGTCCTGTGGTAGGACGCCAATTACGCTGGTGATGACGATTTTTTTCATAATGTTGTTGTTTTTAGTTGTTATGTTATGCCCACAATGTTTTTGGGGGCGTTTTATTCGTTTTCAAATTCTTGCCATGATAGAGGCATATTCTTTCTGTGGCTGAAAACATGGGCAAGCCTTGCGTGCGTTAAGGTCGTGATGCCCCACGATTTTCGCTTGCGGATAACGCTGGTGAAGTTGTCTAAGCAACAAGTACATCGCCCTTACTTGTTCTATGGTGCGCGTGTCCATGTGAGTGCCATGGCGATTTACGCCTCCTATGTAGCATATACCTATGGAACGGTCGTTGTAGCCCTTGCAGTGAGCGCCACTAACGTCTTCGGGGCGTCCTTGCTCAACGGTGCCGTCAATGTCTATAACGTAGTGGTAGCCACAGTGCATCGTTTGCCACTTGCCCCCCCTGTAGAACGAAGAGTGAAAGCCACGTTTCTCGTGCCATGCGTCAATGTCTTTCAGTTTGAAGTCTTGACCTCGCCTCGTGGCGGAGCAGTGAATGATTATGTAATCTATATTTCTCATTTTTTTTGATTTTTGTTTTGGATTATGTCGCAAAGTTATGGCTATATATTGCACGACGCAAAGAAACCCATGCCGTGGGAACGACATGGGAACGTTTCGGGATAATCATGGGATAAAGTTAAGGTGTAGGGCTATGAAAGCGATGCGCTTTCCGCACTTTATTGCAGTAGGTCGCAGAGGGCGTGGGCTATAGCCTCTTGCTTGGCGTAGGCAGCCATGTAGGCTGAGCATTTCTGTGCGTTCCAGTCTTTGTATGGCTTTGACAGCTCAGGGTAATTGGTCATAATCTTGCGCACGCTCTCGTAGCAGACTTCAGTGAACCCCATTTCATGCAGTTGGTCGCAAGCCAAGCTTAGCGTGGGCGAGAGTACACCCTTGTCTATGCCTATGCGAGCAATGGCATACCATGCCGTTTTCTCGCTACTGAGCAGATTATCCGCGTTCTTGTTGTTGGTTCTGAGCTGTTTCACGCATTCGGCGAAACGCTCTGACGTTACCATGCTTTTAGGCTTGTCGCCCATGTAAAAGATGTGAGTGCCTCCGAAGAAAATATTGCCACCTTGAATGGCACCCTCGGCGAAGTTGAACACGCATTTTGCGTCGGCTGATTGTTGATCAGAAACTATATTCATACTTATGTGTTTTAGGTTGTGTGAAAATGTTAGTTAGTCGAAGCCAGACGCCTTGCTGACGTCTGCGTTTTGGCTTTTAGGAAAGCGAAATTACGACATTGTTTTGAATATGCAAAATTTTCGCTGAATAATATTTTGTTTTTTTGTTTAACAACCAAAAGGTTTATTATAAAACCACTATTCCCATAGTTAATATGGGATTCTATGTGTGATAAAAAATCTGTAAAAAGGTTACACAATTGGGCTTATGGATGGAATCTGGACTTATAGATTTGTATTTGTTGTTCAGATGTTGTACATATAATAGTTGTTTTTGAAAGAAAATTTTGCTGTTTCAGAAAAAAGCATTATCTTTGTAGCCTAAATAAGAAGATTCTCGGAATAGTTCCGAATCAACGATAACAGAACCCGTCGGCATCCCGTAGAACTGCTGGCGGGTCACCTTTTTATATATGAGCAACCAAAACCACGCACGATAGAAGAACAGTTACATTTGCTTAAGGCTCGTGGCATGAAGTTCAATAGTGAGGAAAGCGCAAGGGCTTGTCTCTCACACATCAGCTACTTCCGTCTGAAATACTATTGGACGGACATGCTTGATGATGAGACAGAGCATGATTTCCTTCCAACTGCATTGTTTGATGATGTGGTTGCCCGTTACAACTTCGACCGCAATCTACGGTTGGTACTTTTCGGTGCTATTGAGATTATTGAGGTTGCCCTTCGTGCCAAGATAATCAACCATCTGTCACAAGCAAAAGGAAATGGGTTGTGGTATCTTGACAAGACTCTGTTTGAACGTGAGGACTATTTTGAGGACTTTGTGCTTGACTTGAAATATGAGTTTAGTCGTAGCACCGAACCTTTCGCAAAGGAATATATTGCCAATGCCCCTAACTGGGATGCAGAATCATTAGACGGTGATAATCCAGATGCCTGGATGATTATGGAGGTAGCAACATTCGGCACATTGTCAAAGATGTACAAGAACCTGAAGAACCAG
>CAZPNJ010000159.1:0-4864 GCA_964587765.1 uncultured Prevotella sp. | reverse complement strand
CCTTACAAGCAGAGGGTCGGCGGTTCGAATCCGTCAACGCCCACTGGGGTGTTTGTCTCGGTATCTCTTTTGAGAGCCGAGGCTTTTTTGTTTTCAGCCCATTTCAACATAGAAGTCCCAAACATACACTTACAACGTAGAAACCAAAAACATACAATATGAAAAAAATTATTCTAACACTACTGCTTTTAGCATCGCTTGCACCATCATGCAAAGCGCAATGCATCATTGACTCTGTACCCAACACCAGATTAACAACTTGGATGCTTTACAAGTCAAAAAAGTCTAACTGCGTTTTCAGCATAAACACGTGCACAGGGCAGCTAAGTTATATTTATGAAAACGACGTTCGTATTATAAATAGCAGACCACTTATCGACAAAGAAGGGCAACACATCGGGCGTTTTTTCATAACATCTGCAAAAGACAGAGGCTTTCTTCTTATAGATACAGATGACGGGCGCATCTGGAAGATTTACGACAAAGGCTTTCTCAAGTACAAATACGACATTAGACAACTATACGTTCCCAGCAATTAGCAAAGCACAAAACAGACAAAAACAGAGCGCTACCCCATATTGGAGCAGCGCTCTGTTTTGTTGTATATGCTATAAGCTAATTATCTAATTCTGTCGGCAGAGCGAACTAACTCATCATCCGCCTTGATAGCCTTGCGAGCCATAACATAGAGTATCAGCGACAGCAACGGCAAAACCGATGCAACATTGAAATGTACTGCGGCTGATTTAACCATTGTCATAGCGAAGAACCCGATAAAATAGCAGTACCACAACACGCAGAACAAGGTGCAGACATTACATAAACGCATCTGCAAACGGCGGTTGTTGTACTTGAATATCGTGAACAGCGCCACGGGAACTGAAACCACAAGGAATAAGAACACTGGTGCTGTGTTATAACTTACCTCGCCACTGACGTAGCGTGTCATCAAATTAAACACCGTGCCATCGGCGCCCATGCGCTCAAATTCTATCGTTGCCAGCGGCATACATAGGCAAACGATGCTCATCAGTGCCGCAAGCAACAGAAATATAGATTGCTTTCTTTGTATCATTTGTTCAGATTACAACTGATACTCTTCCTCGTTGTTGTTCTCCTGAGAAGGGTCACGGAAATAAACCTCGCCGTCAACAAACTCCTGTGTAGCGAGAAGAGTTGGCTTAGCCATCTTCTCATAATAGCGTGAGATTTCAATCTGCTCACGATTTTCGAATACTTCTTCCAGCGAGTCATTGTATGAAGCGAACTCGGCAAGTTTCTTTGTAAGTTCCTGCTTTATGTCCTGGGCTATCTGGTTTGAACGCTTTGCAATAACTGAAACGCTCTCATAGATATTGCCTGTGCTTTTCCAAAGGTCCTTCAAATCACGTGTAACTGTGTTGGTTGGTGCTTTACTTTTTCTGTAGTCCATATTCTTTAACTTATTTATAATCTACCTAAAATTTATATAATGTATATAGCGGAGTGCACTTAGCCTTTCAAGAACTTCTTGCACTTCTCTATATATTTCTCTGCTCTTGCCTTCTCCTTTGAGTCGGGATATTCGTTAATGAAACCGTAACATTCGTCTTCAGCATCTTGGTAACGCTCAAGTTTCTTTGCCTCAACGCTCTGCTCAGCAAGTTCAAACTTGCTCTTCATTATCAGCACAGCAAACTCTTCACGAAGCGATGTGTAGGGATAATCCTTCAAAGCGTTTTCTGCCGTAATGATGCAAGCCTCATAGTTGTTGCCGCCACCCATGCAGTTGCCAATGTACGAACCGAGGTCATAATATAGTTGGGCCGAATAAAGTTCTTTCTTCACCAGCTTGTCTTGCAACTCAAACAGGCGCTTCTGAGCTTTCTCTTTCAAATCGCCAGAGTATGGGTAAATGTCCAAGAACTCTTGAAATGCGGATATTGCCGACAGCGTCTGACTTTGGTCGAGACGAGGTTCCGGAGTGCTCATATACAGGCTTTGGCCAACATAAAACTCAGCCTGCTCGGCATAAATGCCACGAGGGTATGATGAATGATACTTCCTAAAGGTTTGCGCGGCGCTTTCATAATCGCCCGAACAATACTGCGCCATAGCCAACATATACAAACTTTCCTCGCCGTTGTCAGTGCCTTTCAGCAGTGTAACGACGTCTTGCAGCAATGTAATTGACTTGACATACTTGCCTTTAGCGAAGCATTCCTTTGCGTATTCGTACTTGTAGTTGTAGTCTGAACTCTTATACACCTGATTGAACTCGTGCGCACAACTTGCGAATAAGAGCACCGAACTTATGGCTAAAACGCTTAATCCTTTCATAACTACGATATTGAGTTGCAAAAGTACACATTATATTACGAAAAACAAACTATTTAAGATTATTTTTCCCTTTTCTCACGAAAAAGCCTACCTTTGCATTTAATGGATTTCCAAATAACCTCGAAATATAAACCCACTGGCGACCAACCCGAAGCCATACGTCAGCTTACCGACGGTATACTCAGGGGCGACCCTGCCCAAACACTGCTTGGCGTAACAGGTTCAGGCAAGACGTTTACCATTGCAAACGTCATAGCCAACGTGGGCAAGCCAACGCTAATACTCAGTCACAACAAAACTCTGGCGGCACAGCTCTACGAAGAGATGAAAGGTTTCTTCCCTAAGAATGCCGTTGAGTATTACGTTTCTTACTACGATTATTATCAGCCCGAAGCATATATACCCTCAAGCGATACCTACATTGAAAAAGACCTCGCCATCAACGAGGACATTGACAAACTGCGACTATCGGCAGTAAGCGCATTACTGTCAGGTCGTAAGGACGTGGTGGTGGTGTCGTCGGTTTCGTGTATCTATGGCATGGGCGGCCCTACCACAATGTCAGAGAGCATCATCGCTAGTAAGGTTCGACAGAAGCTCGACCGTGAGGACTTTCTGCGCCGACTGGTGGCAGCCCTGTATGTGCGCAACGACATTGAGTTGCAGCGAGGCACGTTTCGCGTAAAAGGCGACACGGTTGACGTGGCAATGGCTTACAGTGATAACGTACTTAGAGTGACGTGGTGGGACGACGAGATTGAGTCTATTGACGAAGTAGATGCCATGACTTACCACCGAGTAGATGCGTTTACTGAATACCACATCTACCCTGCCAACCTGTTCGTAACCAGTAAGGAACAGACCGAACACGCCATTCGTGCCATACAAGACGACCTTGTGAAACAGGTGGCATTCTTCGAGGATTTAGGCGATGAAATCAAGGCGCAGCGCATAAAAGAGCGTGTCGAATACGACATGGAAATGATGAAAGAGCTGGGCCACTGCTCAGGCATTGAAAACTATTCACGCTACTTTGACGGTCGTCAGCCAGGCGAGCGCCCATACTGTCTGCTCGACTTTTTCCCGAAAGACTTTCTGCTTGTGATTGACGAGAGTCACGTCAGTGTGCCGCAGATTAACGCCATGTTTGGCGGCGACCATGCCCGCAAGCAAAATCTTGTTGAGTATGGTTTCCGTTTGCCTGCCGCATTCGACAATCGTCCTCTACGCTTTGAGGAGTTCCACGACATGATAAACCAAGTCATTTATGTGTCAGCCACCCCTGCGCAGTACGAACTGAACGAAAGCGAAGGCGTAGTTGTGGAACAGCTCATACGCCCTACTGGCCTGCTCGACCCTGAAATAGAAGTTCGACCAAGCGAAAACCAGATTGACGACTTGATGAACGAGATACTCCAACGCATAGAGCGCCACGAAAGGGTGTTAGTAACCACACTTACCAAGCGCATGGCTGAGGAACTGACCGAATATCTGCTTAACCACGACATTCGCACCAACTACATACACAGTGATGTGGCTACACTTGACCGAGTAAAGATAATGGCAGACCTGCGTGCCGGCGTTTACGACGTGCTGGTAGGCGTTAACCTGTTGCGCGAAGGTCTTGACTTACCAGAAGTATCGCTCGTGGCAATACTCGATGCCGACAAAGAAGGTTTTCTGCGCTCGCACCGCAGTCTTACACAGACTGCCGGACGCGCCGCCCGAAATGTGAACGGCAAGGTGATAATGTATGCCGACACCATTACTGAAAGTATGCGACTGACAATCGATGAAACAGCACGCCGCCGCTCCATTCAGATGAAATACAACCTTGATCACGGCATTACCCCAAAACAAATAGTAAAGGAAATAAGCGACGGACTGGCATCGCGCAGCAAGATGGACGAACCGGTTGGTGCTCCAAGAGCTTACGTAGAGCCAGACCCAGTAGCATTTGCCGCCGACCCAATCATAGAGCGAATGTCGCCCGAACAGCTGAAGAAGAGCATTGAAAACACTACCCGACTGATGAAAGAAGCAGCCAAGAACCTTGACTTCATACAGGCTGCACAGTATCGTGACGAGTTGCTCAGATTACAAAAAACAGCCGATAATTTTGCGCAATAGGAAAATATTGCGTACTTTTGCATCCGCAATCGCAAAAGCGTGTCGCGCCTGTGGCGGAATTGGTAGACGCGCTAGACTTAGGATCTAGTGTCTCGCGACGTGCAGGTTCGAGTCCTGTTAGGCGCACAACAAAAGCAAAATCTCATACATAACAGAGATTTTGCTTTTTTTCTTTTCACTTCGTCCAATAACTCGGAAGAATATGTACAATCATCTAATAACCTCCAAATTATTTCGCACTTTTCTTATCTCATTTCAAATTCAAACAAGAATTCTTTATTCCATTGGCGTGTGTGGGGCAAACACGAGTTGTTGCGTTGAACTGTTAAAAAATCGGGTGGTTTTGCATAAATATGTGGTCGAAAAGTTAATTTTGGAATAAATATACGTTGCGAGAAGGCCAATGAAATGAACC
>CAZPNJ010000158.1:0-4949 GCA_964587765.1 uncultured Prevotella sp. | reverse complement strand
AACCGACGAGGACTTGCTGCTAACGGCAATACCGGAGAGAAGAAGCCGCTTCAACAGCACCGCTAAAGAGATTATCGTGCCATTTGAAATGAGCTGGAAGATGAAAGACGCCGACTTTTTCATACCTCAGAGAGGCGACAAAAAGCACCTGCTCGACCTGTCTGAAATGAACGGAAAGCAGTACAAGTTTGACCGTCTGAAGCAAGCCGAAAAGCTGAACCCAGAGCAGAAACAAACACGACTGATGAAAGAGCTTCAGCAGAAGCTGAATTTGCCTAAGCTGCCAATGACAATAGAGTGCTTTGACAACTCTAATATTTCTGGCACAGACGCCGTGGCAGGCTGCGTGGTATTCCGCAAGATGAAGCCCTCAAAGAAAGACTATCGCAAGTATAATATAAAGACCGTAACAGGCCCCGATGACTACGCCTCAATGCAAGAGGTGGTACACCGCCGCTACAGCCGCATGATGGAAGAGGGCACGCCCCTGCCCGACCTGCTTATAACAGATGGTGGCAAGGGGCAGATGGACGTTGTGAAGGAGGTCATCGACGAGCTGGGCATAAGCATACCTATAGCTGGCTTAGCAAAGGATAACCGCCACAGAACCAACGAGTTACTATACGGATTCCCGCCACAGACGGTGCAGCTAAAGACTGACAGTGAACTCTTTCACGTGCTCACGCAAATACAAGACGAAGTACACCGATACGCCATTACCTTCCACCGCGACAAACGCTCTAAGCACGCCCTTCACAGCGAACTTGACGACATACGCGGCTTAGGGCCTAAGGGCAAAGACAAACTACTGAAAGAGCTGAAAACAGTAGCACGCATTAAAGACGTTGACATTCAGGCACTTATCGCCATATTAGGACAGTCTAAAGGCACTATCGTGTATAACCATTTCCACCAAGCCGACAGCCCCGACCCTGCGAAAGATTAAGCTCCAAACCATAAAACAAGAAATAAATTCGTATATTTGCAGAATGAGAACTGTAATTCAACGCGTCAGCCAAGCCTCAGACATCATCGACGGCACAATGAAATCGACCATCTCTCAGGGCCTTTTGCTACTGCTCGGAGTAGAGGCTGCCGACACCGAAGACGACGTAAACTGGCTTGTTAAAAAGGTGGCAGGCCTGCGCATATTCGACGACGAGCAGGGCGTTATGAACCGCTCGCTGACAGACATTGGCGGCGATGCAATAGTCGTTTCACAGTTCACGCTGATGGCATCAACGAAGAAGGGCAACCGCCCCAGCTACATACAGGCAGCGCCCCACTCCATAGCCATACCCATGTACGAGTTGTTTTGCAACCGCCTGAGCGAAACGCTCGGCCGCAAGGTTGGCACTGGCGAATTCGGCGCAAACATGCAGGTACAGTTAATCAACGACGGCCCTGTAACCATCTGCATAGACACTAAAAACAAGCAATAAAACAAACTATAAAAACAAAACAATTATGGCTTACACACAAAACATTGAAGGCAACGAGCACCATCACCACCACGGTGAGGAGCACCAGAGCAAGTACGACCAGGCTCTCGCTAAGTACAACACCGATATCAAGGACGCTGACGTAGCAGCCAAGGTAAAGCAACTTTTGGCTGACAAATATGCCGAAAACGACACTCCGGATGTAAAGAAATTCCTCTTCGGAAGCATTGAACTGACCTCGCTCCACACCACTGATACCGAGGAAAGTATCCTTGCCATGACCGAGAAGGTAAACAAGTTCTACAGCGCCTATCCAGAGCTGCCCCACGTGGCAACCATCTGCGTATATCCAGCATTTGCAAACCTCGTCAGCCAGAGCCTTGAGGTAGATGGCGTTGAGGTGGCTTGCGTATGCGGCAACTTCCCTTCTTCACAGAGCCTTATGGAGGTAAAGGTTATCGAGACTCAGCTTGCCGTTAAGGACGGTGCTACCGAAGTAGATATCGTTATGCCTGTTGGCAAGTATCTGTCAGGCGACTACGAGGGCGTTTGCGACGATATTAACGAGATGAAACAGGCGTGTGGCGAGCAGGCTATGAAGGTAATTCTCGAAACCTGCGACTTGCCATCAATGGCCGACATCAAGAAGGCTTCAATCCTCAGTATGTATGCCGGCGCCGACTACATCAAGACCTCTACCGGTAAGGAAAAGGCAGGCGCTACGCCAGAGGCAGCATACGTAATGTGCCAAGCCATCAAAGAGTATTACGACCAAACGGGCATACAGATAGGCTTCAAGCCTGCCGGCGGCATAAACACTGTGCAAGACGCAGTTAACTATTACACTATCGTAAAGGAAGTTTTAGGTGATAAGTGGCTCACCAACAAGTGGTTCCGCCTTGGCACTTCACGCCTTGCCAACCTGCTGCTCAGCGAGATTGAAGGCAAGGACGTTAAGTTCTTCTAAACTACCTGCGCAAAACCACACTGACTATCTACACAGATTGACGGAAAGATCTGCGCAGACGCACAAGACAATCTGCGCCACCCGAGAAGACGGATGGCGCAGATTATTTTCATGCTCCCTGAGAGGGCGATTTCTACCTTATATATTACTACTTAGGAATGGGGTATTTGCCTATTTCGTTCGCTCAATAATAAAGTCAACGTATGCCGTAAGAGCCTGTTTTATCTCAGGGTCTTTCACCCTATGTTCGATGAAATCGGCAGTTTTTTCACGATATTCGTTCATGCGACGCTCAGCATATTCAATGCCGCCAGTGCGCTTTGTGAAGTCAACAAGTCGGGCTATTTCTTCAGCCGAAACCTCACGGCGGCGCACCTTTCTGGCAAGTGCCAACATATCCTTATCGCCCGATGAATTCACCGAATATATCACCGGCAGGGTAAGTTTTCCCTCAGCCATGTCGTTGCCCGTAGGCTTACCTATCTCAGCCGACTCGTAATAGTCGAAAATATCGTCTCTAATCTGGAATATTATGCCCAGCTGCTGCCCGAACAGTCGTGCCGCATTAACGTCGTCGGCACTAACCTCGCCGGCACTCTCAGCACCCATCACCGAGCAGGCTTCAAAAAGAGCCGCCGTCTTCTTCTTTATCACATCATAGTAAGCCTCTTCCGAAATTTCCTCTTTGCGAGTATTACTCAGTTGGTTAATCTCACCGTCAGCAAGCACCTGACCCAGCTCAGACAAGTATCTGACTATGGCGAACGAGCGTGTGAAACTTACGTTCAGCAGCGCTGTTGACAGTATGTAATCGCCTGCCAAAACCGCCACTTTATTACCGAAATCAGCGTTTACCGACGCCTGTCCTCGGCGCTCCTGGCTCTCGTCAACCACGTCGTCGTGAACAATACTTGCCGTATGCAGCAACTCCAATCCCACGGCTGAGTGCAACGTTGCGGGCGTAACAGTTCCGAAGTTTTTTGCCATCAGCAACATCAACATGGGGCGCATACGCTTGCCACTACGATGACCAATATACTCCAACACCTTGCGCAACATACCGTCGCCCTGGTCAAGACTTTGCTCAAAAAGGTCGATGAAATCAGCCAATTCCTGCTCAATGGGCTGTCTGATAAGTGATAAATAATCGTTCATAAGCGATACAAAATTAAGTAAAAACTATCATAATGACAGCTTTTTTTGCTACTTTTACACCATAAAAACGATTTAAGACAAACATTAGACCCATGCCAAAGCTATTTCTACTTGACGCTTACGCGCTAATTTACCGTTCATATTACGCTTTCATAAAGAACCCCCGCATCAATTCAAAGGGACTCAACACCTCGGCTGTTATGGGATTTATCAATACACTTAACGAGGTGATTACCAAGGAACAACCTACCCATCTTGGCGTAGCCTTCGACCACGGAAAGACATTCCGCAACGAGGTATTCCCCGAATATAAAGCCCAGCGCGAGGAAACCCCTGAAGATATACGCCGCTCAGTGCCTATTATAAAAGAGGTGTTGCAAGCAATGAATATCCCTACCCTGCAAGTCGATGGCTTTGAAGCCGACGACGTAATCGGCACACTCGCCACAAAGGCTGGCGCAGAAGGTATTGACACCTACATGTTAACGCCTGACAAGGACTACGGACAACTTGTCAGCGACCACGTGTTCATGTATAAACCCCGCCACGGAGGCGGCTACGACGTGATGGGACCTTCGGAGGTAATGCAGAAATATGAGGTAGATTCTCCACAAAAAGTAATAGACCTGCTGGCGCTGATGGGCGACTCTGCCGACAACTTCCCCGGCTGTCCGGGCGTAGGTCCTAAGACTGCCGTGAAACTAATAGCCGATTTTGGTTCCGTTGAGGGACTAATCCAACACACCGACCAACTGAAAGGCAAAATGCGCGAAAAGGTAGAGGCAGCTACAGAAGATATAAAAATGTCGTACTTCCTTGCAACCATCAGAACCGATGTGCCGATAGACCTAAATCTTGATGAACTGAAAATTTCACAGCCAAACGAAGAGGCACTTCGCAAAATCTTCGCAGACCTTGAGTTTAGATCACTCGCTGACAAGATTCTTAATAAAGGTCAAAAAAAGGAAACGAAGGCTAACATACAACTCGATTTATTTGGCGAAAATCCGACCAACTGGCAAGCTGAGCCCGAAAAATCGCCTTCTCAGAGCTTAAAAACAACGGTTTACACTTATAAACTTGTTGATAATGAGGAAGAAATAAGCAAACTATGTGACTTTTTTAGGACATTTAAAATTCTGAGTTTTGACACAGAAACCACTTCAACTCATGCAATTGACGCCCAACTTGTGGGTTTGAGCTTCTCAGTTGAGGCAGGCAAGGCATTTTATATGCCCGTTCCGGAAAATCAGGTTGAGGCACAGAAAATAGTAAATCTGCTGAAACCGGTTTACGAAGACGAGTGCATCATGAAGGTGGGACAAAACATGAAATACGACATTGAGGTGCTTGCCAACTATGGGGTCACCGTCAAGGGTCGCTTG
>CAZPNJ010000157.1:0-5069 GCA_964587765.1 uncultured Prevotella sp. | reverse complement strand
TAGTGGCGTAGCTCGTACTCCTATCACCGATTGGAATGAATACAAACAGAGTCTTCGCCAGCGTTTAGGCCTTGAAACCAAGCGCACTCGCAACCTACACGCCACAGCAGCTATGCACCCACAGCGAGTAGTTTTCGCCGAAGGTGGTCACCCAACCATGATGAAGGCTGCCGTACAGGCAAAGAACGAAGGCATTTGTCAGCCTATACTTCTTGGCAATCCTGACCGTATAAACCGTATGGCTCAGCGATTGAAACTAAACCTCACCGACATTGAGATTATAGACATGCGTGCCGACAAGGAACAAGGTCGCCGTGCTACCTTTGCAAAACACCTTGCTGAGAAACGCGCACGCCAAGGATATACCTTCCAGGAGGCTTACGACAAGATGTATGAGCGCAACTATTTCGGTATGATGATGGTTGAAAACGGCGATGCAGACGCTTTCATAACCGGTCTTTACACCAAATATTCAAACACTATCAAGGTGGCTAAAGAGGTTATAGGCATACGCAAAGAGTACAAGACCTTCGGAACCATGCACCTTATCGACACCCCTAAGGGAGTGCTCTTCGTGGCAGACACGCTGATTAACCGACAGCCCGACAAAGAAACGCTTTACGACATAGCCCGACTGAGTGCTCACACCGTTCAGTTCTTTAACGAAAAGCCCGCCATTGCCATGATTAGCTACTCTAACTTTGGCACCGACGAGGAAGGCAGCCCAATGAAGGTACACCAGGCAGTGGCGCAAATGCAGAACGATTACCCCGACCTTGCCATTGACGGCGAGATGCAGGTAAACTTTGCTCTTGACAAGACTCTACGCGATGAGAAATATCCTTTCAACAAGTTGAAGGGTCTCGACGTAAACACTTTGGTATTCCCTAACATGAGCAGTGCCAACAGCAGTTATAAACTTCTGCAAGCGCTTAATCCTAACGCTGAAATCATCGGCCCTATTCAAATGGGTCTTAACAAGCCAATACACTTCACCGACTTTGAAAGTTCAGTAGCCGACGTGGTAAACATCACGGCAGTAGCCGTGATTGACGCATACGTTTACAAACTTCAGCAGAAAAGTGGTGAAAATATCGAATAATTAAACTCTACGAAAGTCGCTGACCCTTAGCCCACTTGTGGCTTGGGGTTGGTGACTTTTCTTAAAACAAACGACTATAGTATGCTAACCTTTCCCTGCGCCAAGATAAACCTTGGACTGAATATCGTATCAAAGCGTGAAGACGGTTATCACAATCTTGAAACCGTGTTCTACCCCATTCCACTGAAAGACGCCCTTGAGATAAAATACATGGGCGAAGACTTTCCGTCAGATGTTGACTGCGACCTGAAGGTTACGGGCAATGCCGTTGACTGCAACGAGCGTGACAACCTTGTCATTAAGGCTTACGACCTCATAGCGCACGACTTTAAGTTGCCCCGAGTTCACGCACACCTATATAAACATATACCATCACAGGCTGGACTTGGTGGCGGTTCAAGTGATGCCGCTTACATGATTCGCCTGCTTGACGAGCGCTTTCGCCTTAACATTGGCAATGCCGAAATGGAACGTTATGCCGCAAAGTTAGGAGCAGACTGCGCTTTCTTCATCACCTCTGAACCCTCATTCGCACAAGGCATTGGTGACATTCTTGAACCAGCCGACGAGCCTCGTGGCAACCTCAGTGGCTATTATCTCACGCTGGTTAAGCCGCCTGTAGCCGTATCAACCAAAGACGCCTACGCAAAGATTACGCCAAAGATGCCACAAAAGAGCTGTAAGGAGATAGTGAAACAGCCTATCTCTATATGGCGCAATGAACTCGTCAACGACTTTGAGGCTCCTGTGTTTGAACAGTTCCCACAACTTGCCGACATTAAGCAGACCCTTTACGAAATGGGGGCTGAATACGCTTCAATGACGGGCAGCGGCAGTGCCATTTACGGCATATTCAAAAGCGAGCCCACAATTCCTCAGAACTTCAAGTCGCTGGTATTCAAGGATTGTTTCTGCGAAACCATGAAGTTAGATTAAAACAAACCGAAATTCATAAACAAGTTTTTACAATACAATGATTAAGAGAAGATTACTTACCGCCCTGGTAAGTGCGGCAATAATTGCCACATCAAGCGTAACTGAGGCTAAAACGTGGTCTATGCGCGACTGCATCAATTATGCCTTAGCCAATAACATTACACTTCAAAAGAACACACTCACCCGACTAAGTGCCATTGAAGACGTCAAGCAAAGTCAGGCTGCCCTGTTGCCATCGCTCAGTTTCCAAACCAGTCAGAACGTCACTCATCGTCCGTGGCCCGAAACTGGCAGATACACCGTAGCCAATGGTTATGCCGAGGCAAGCGTTGACAAGACATATTACAATGGCTCTTACTCGCTCAGTGCCAACTGGACAGTATGGAATGGCGGGCAAAATACAAAACGTGTTAAGCTGAACAAAATGACAGCCCAGCAAGCCACACTTGACTCTGCCGTAACAGCCAACAGCCTTATCGAGCAGATAGCGCAACTTTACGTGCAGATACTCTACTCAACCGAGGCAATCAACGTAAACAAGCAGAGTCTTGCCACCAGTCAGAAAAACGAAGAACGTGGACGTGAAATGGTGGAAGTGGGCAAAATGAGCCGTGCCGACCTGGCACAGCTTACCGCACAGCGAGCTCAAGACGAGTACAACATTGTGCAGAGCCAAAGCGGGCTGCTTGAATATAAGCGACAACTGAAGAAACTTTTGCAGATAACCAACGATGAGCCATTCGACATAGCCATACCAGCCACCACTGACGACATGGCGCTTACGGCAATACCTGCAATGACCGAGGTATATGGCTCGGCACTTGAGAGCCGCCCCGAAATAGCCAATGCCCAACTGGGCATACAGTCGAGCGAACTCAGCGTAAAAATGGCAAAAGCTCAGCGTATGCCTACCGTCAGTGCCAATGCCGGTGTGGGCACAAACACGTCGTCAATGAGCGACAATGCTTGGGGTGCTCAGCTTAAAAACAACTTTGATGTTGGCGCAGGCATAACTGTTTCTGTGCCTATCTTCGACAACCGTGCCACCAAAACCGCCGTCAACAAGGCAAACATTCAGCGCCAGAACTATATGCTTGACCTGAAGAACGCCCAGACGACGCTCTACTCTACCATCGAGAGTTATTGGATTCAGGCCACCAACAACCAAAACCAGTTTAAGGCTGCCAAGATTAGCACCCATAGCGCCCAGCAGAGTTATGACCTGCTGTCAGAGCAATTCCAATTAGGACTGAAAAACATCGTAGAACTGATGACCGGCAAGGACAAACTGCTTGCGGCAAAACAAAACGAACTGCAAAGCAAATACCTCGCCATACTAAACATTGACATGCTGAAGTTCTACAAAGATGGGGAAATGAAATAAAAGTTTAAACGCCGTTTAATCAATGTTTAAACAAGGTTCAATCATTGCTAAAGCACTAACCAAATTAAACTTCTTCTTGTAAAGGGAATAAAATTCCCCTTGTAAGAGGAAGTTTTTCTTCTTATAAAGGGAAACATCTCTCCTTATAAGGGGGAATAATTCTCCTTATAAGAGGAATTATATGTTGTTAGTATTAACTGCTTGTTTTTATAGGTAAAAATGACTACATTTGCACCTTAACTGTAAAAACAATAAAAGCTATACATTATGGACAGAACAGGTAAAATAAAATTCAAATTAGACCAAGTTCACTTAAAAGGTAAGTACAACGGCTATTATTACGCAAAGGTGGCACGAAAAGGTTCGACCACAACCGACACTATGGCTCAGATAATTCAAGACAGATGCACGCTGACAAAGACCGACGTTAAGGCTGTACTTGACGCATTGTCAGAAGTGATGCACGAGGAACTGTCGCAAGGCAAAAGAGTGTGTCTTGACGGAATCGGATATTTCTCTCTCGAAATAGACGGACCATGTAAAGAAAACCCAGCCGACATAAGCGCTCGCACAATCAGAAGCGTAAACGTTAAGTTTCGCCCTGAGATGCGCAAAATGGCAACCGTTTTCAACGAAGACACTGACGGAAATTCGGTGGCACGAAGAGTGATTTCAAAGCCACTCACTGACGGAATAAAGTTCATGCCAGACTCTTCAGTGAAGGATGTGATTGAGAAATATAAGAAACGCAAAGGATAACAAACGAAAGTGTAAGCGACAAAAAAACAAGGCTATATTTGCCTGTATAGCCGAAAAGTCGTAAATTTGCACATCAAAAATTGACAAGTATATGGCAAAAAAGTTTGCGGAACATAAAGCGATGGACCTGACAAAGGTCAACAACGAGGTGCTTGCCCAGTGGACTAAGGGCGACATATTTCATAAGACAATAGACGAGCGCGAGGGCTGCCCCGAGTTCGTATTCTTTGAGGGACCACCTTCGGCTAACGGCCACCCTGGCATACACCACGTGCTGGCGCGCTCTATCAAAGACACGTTCAACCGATACAAGACCATGAAGGGTTTCCAAGTGAAGCGCAAGGCTGGCTGGGATACTCACGGACTGCCCGTGGAACTGGGCGTGGAAAAGGAACTTGGTATCACCAAGGCCGATATTGACAACCGCAAATCACCAAAATATATTTCGGTAGAAGACTATAACAAGAAGTGCCGCACCAACGTAATGATGTTTACCAAAGAGTGGCGCGAACTGACCGAGCGCATGGGTTACTTCGTTGACCTTGACCACCCTTACATCACTTACGACAATAAGTATATCGAAACCCTGTGGTGGCTGTTGAAAGACATCTACAAGAAGGGCCTGTTATATAAAGGTTATACCATTCAGCCATACTCGCCTGCCGCAGGAACCGGACTTTCAAGTCACGAACTTAACCTGCCAGGTTGTTACAAGGACGTGAAAGACACCACCGTTACGGCGCTTTTTGACATCGTTGAGCCAAAGGCAGAGTGGACAGAATGGGGCACCGCCAAGTTTGCCGCATGGACCACTACCCCATGGACACTGCCTTCAAACATAGCACTGTGCGTAGGTCCGAAGATTAAATACGTGGCTGTGCAGACATA
>CAZPNJ010000156.1:3010-5078 GCA_964587765.1 uncultured Prevotella sp. | reverse complement strand
GACTGATGCGCCAATACGAGGAAATACGCCAACAAGTTCAGACTTACGAGAATAACCTGGGCTTCCTGACAGCATCGAGCAAGAAGGGCAACACACTTATTGACTCAATGAATCGCAAGATTACCAAGCTGAAAGACGATATGAAGCTTGTGCGCGAGAAAATCAAGGAAATAGACAAGAACCTTAAAGAGGAAATGGAGTAACCAGAGGTTACACCATACGCCACGAATAAAGAAAGGCTCAATCATAAATAGTCACAGGCACGACTGAAAATAGTCGTGCCTGTGATTGTTTTTAATTGCGCCCATGATTAAAAACTGTTTAGCCCATGATTATTCACCCCTTTTCTGCCCCCGAACAAATTAAAAAGAAAATTAAAAGAACTTGCTAAGGTTTAAAAAGTATTGCTTATCTTTGCAGGCGAATTAAACAACTCAAAAACTAACGTAACGAAGACTTTATGAAAAGAAAGTTCTATCTCATGGTATTGATGTTTGTTTGTACCACACTATCTGTAGTGGCTCAGGTTACAACATCAAGCATCAATGGTAAGGTTACAGGCGATGGCGAAAGCATTATCGGAGCAACTGTAACCGCTGTTCACAACCCATCTGGTACACGCTACATGGCTACCACCAACGAAAAAGGTCGCTACTCTATCCAAGGTATGCGCGTAGGCGGCCCTTACACCATCACTATCAGCTATCTGGGCTTTAACGACTCAAAGGCTGAGGGGGTGACACTGCAACTGGGTGAGCCATTCGTGTATAACGCTAACTTGAAAGAAGACGCTATGACACTGGGCGAAATTACCGTAACAGGTAAAGCCGTAAACAATGGCTCAGGCGCTTCTACCCACTTCTCAACAGAACAGATTGAGAACACACCTACCGTTACCCGCAACATCTACGATGTAGCCAAGCTGTCACCACTGGTAAGCACCAACAAATTTGGTGGTATCACCATAGCTGGTTCAAACAACCGTTACAACTCGTTCCAGATTGACGGTATGGTCAGCAACGACGTGTTTGGTCTTGCTTCTTCAGGTACGAACGGTGGACAGACAGGCGCTAACCCAGTATCACTCGACGCCATTGAGCAGCTGCAAGTAGTTGCATCACCATTTGACGTGCGCCAGAGTGGTTTCACAGGTGGTGCTATCAATGCCATCACAAAGTCAGGTACTAACGTGTTCAAGGGTTCTGCCTACACATATTACACTGACGAGAACTTCTACAGCAAATACAGCCCACTTCAGGGCACTAACAGCAAGTTGACCGACGAAACTGACAAGACTTACGGTTTCACTTTCGGTGGTCCGATACTCAAGGACAAACTGTTCTTCTTCACCTCTTTGGAATATCGCAAGAAGTCTTATCCAGGCACCTACTATCCAGGTTTCCAGTATATGAAGAACGGTGCCATGACTGACTACTTCCTCACTGAGGCAGAGGCACAGGAGATACTCGACAAATACTATGGCTGGACAGGCCACACCGATTCTTATAATAAGAGAAACGTTGAAACTGAGTCGTGGAGCCTTATGGCACGTATCGACTGGAACATTAACAACCGCAACAAGTTGAGTTTCCGCTATCAGATGAACGACTCTTTCGATGACAAGTGGAGCTCTGGCCAGACCTCTTACACATTTAACAACTCTTCTTACAGAATGAACAACAAGACTCATTCTTTCGTAGCTGAGTTGAACTCAAACATTTCACCAAAGCTCTATAATGAGTTGCGCGTAGGCGCTACATTCGTTCGCGACTCTCGCGACTGCAACAACTCTGGTCCTACGCTTTACTTCCCAAGCGCAGCCGAGAAGATTACCCTTGGCTCTGAATACTCTTCAGGCGTAAACAGCCTTGACCAGAACAACTACACCATCGAGGACAACCTATCTTGGTACTTGGGCAACCACACATTCACCTTCGGTACTCACAATGAAATCTACGACATGAAGAACGCCTTCATTCAGGCTGCTTATGGCGAGTTCGTTTACGGTTCTATCGAAGACTTCCTCAACGACAAGGTTGAGAGCTGGCAGTGGGGCTACTCTGATGCT
>CAZPNJ010000156.1:0-3000 GCA_964587765.1 uncultured Prevotella sp. | reverse complement strand
ATCACTGGCACAAACAAGTGGAAGACTCCTTTCAAGGCTGGACAGTTCGGCTTCTACGCTCAAGACAAGTGGGACGCTACCACTCAGCTCCAGTTCAACTATGGCATACGTTTCGACATACCTGTTTACTTCAACGGTCCAACCCAAAACAGCGAGTTCAACGAGAGTTTCTGGGCAAAGAAATACAACGTAAGCGTGGGCAGCCGTCCATCTTCTTACGTGATGGTTTCTCCACGATTGGGTTTCCGCTGGTATGCTGACAAGCAGCACAAGACACTTATCCGTGGTGGCTTAGGCATCTTCAACGGACGCGCTCCTTTCGTATGGGTTGAAAACGCATGGGCAAAGACCGGTATGGAAATGAAAAGCACTACCGTTTACAACGACAACCTCGCTGACGGCACAAAGATAACTATGGCTGAATACGGAAAGACCGACCCAGCCGTTATCGCTTCAAAGTATGAAGGTTCTGCCAGCAAGCCAGACATTGTCGTAATCAACCGCAACTTCCGTTTCCCACAAGTGTTCCGTGCTAACCTCGCTTGGGAACAGGTATTGCCTTACGACATGAAGTTCACACTTGAGGGACTTTACTCTAAGAACATTAACAACGTTTGGTTCGACAACTACGCACTCATCAACACTGGCAACAAGGCTTACGCCGTTCCAGGCGTAGAGGCTTCAAGCGTGCCATACTACACCACCAACACAGGTTCATACAAGAGCATAATCAACACCCGCAACACAAGCAAGGGCTACTCTTACTCAATAAGCGGACGTTTGGAGAAGAGCTTCAACTTCGGCTTGGATCTTATGCTCAGCTACACCTTCGGACACTCTTACTCAGTTAACGACGGTACAAGCTCCGTAGCGTTAAGCAACTGGCAATACTACTATTGCACAGACCCGAACAAGCAGACTCTGTCAAAATCAATGTTCGACATTCCTCACCGCATACTCTTCAACGTAAACTACAACTCACCAAAGTATGCCAACGGTCGTTTGCAGACTCACGTAGGACTTTCACTGAACGCTCAGAGCGGACAGCGCTATAGCCTGACAATGAGCGACGCCAACAGCAATTCGTTCAACGGCGACTACGCTAAGGGCAACTCTCTGCTCTATATCCCAACCGACGCAGAACTTGAGCACATGGAATTCACCACCAGTCGCGTTAACAACGTTGACATCTCTGGCGATGACGCTCGTGATAAGTTCCGTGAGTGGATTGAGGGCGACGACTACGCAAAGAACCATCGCGGACAGTACGCTGAGCGCAACTCTAACAGCGCACCTTTCGAGAAGCGCATTGACTTGCACCTGTCTGAAGACTTCTTCTACTTGAAGACCCGTGGCAGCAAGGTAGAGTTCACTTGCGACATCTACAACTTCGCAAACCTCTTGAACAAGAAGTGGGGCGAGAACTACAGCAGCTCTTACAACCATGACATTCTTCAGGTTTCAAAGATTAATACTGCTGCCGATGGCAACAAGTTCGCAACCTTCAAGTATGTTGGCAACGAGCCAACCGTCAGCGACATTTACAGCCGTTGGCACATACAGCTTGGTCTGAGAGTGACATTCTAAACCAAAAAGCGGAAAAGCAAAGACAAAATAACTGCTGAAAGCAAATAAAACAAATAGGTAGAGGAGTTAGCCCAAACGTGGCTAACTCCTTTACTTTTGACATTCAACTTAATTTTTTAAGCAATTACTTTCTTACATATTTACTTTTTACTACATTTGCAAAACGAATTAAAAGAGCAGTGTCTCGGTTTGCCGCTGGCTCGTAAGGGCGAGAGGAAAGTCCGGGCAGCATAGGGCGCTCCGCTTCCGAAAATAGAAGCTATTGGCGACAGTAGGAGCAGGCAGAAGAAAATAACCGCCTTCCCTTGGGAGGGTAAGGGTGAGAAGGTAGCGTAAGAGACTACCAGTCGGCGGGCGACCGTCGGGCTGTGCCTTCCGGAGGCTGCAAATTCACATAAACCATCGTATGAGGGCTGCCCGCCCGAAACCTCGGTTACGATGGAGGGTAGAACGCTTCAGTCTGTGGGTGACCGCAGAAGTAGATAAATGGCAAACGGCTTGATGGCGAGCAATCGCCCCAAGCAACAAAACCCGGCTTATAGAGACACTGCCCCTTTTTTACTTTAAAACATAGTATCTTTTTTTATGAAAGACCTGCAAGCAGACATCCTAAACGACTATCAGCACAGTATAACCCGAAAGATAGAGCGTCATGGCGAAGAAGAAGCATTCCCACGCCTGAGCGATTATGACATTACCAAAGCCGACCTCGACGACTATCTCTTTGACAAGCAGGCGATACTCGACTGCCGCGGCTCTTCACGCTCGCGACTGACATTGGCAGGCATACTGATGGTTCTGCCCATAATAGTGCTGTCGGCATTCCCTACGGGCTATCTCTACGACCAAGAGATAAACGGTCTTTTCATCGGTTTACTTATCGGCGTGGTTATCGTTGCCATAGTAAACCTGTCGCAACTTCTGTTTATGAAGTTGAAGTTAAAGCAATTAAACAATCCACAAATAGAATCTTACTTAAAATCAGTAGAAGCCTATGGAACTACCTGACTTTATGAGTTATAAGGACAAATTCTCAGCGGCAGGATTTGTCGAGAAAATACAGCGTGTGGCTAAACGCGCCGGTTCAAAACTTGTTTACGTCGCCCTTTTGTTGTATTATCTGCTTGAGAGCGACAAAGTGTCAATCAAGGACAAAGCCATCATCATTGGCGCATTGGGCTATCTGATAAGTCCGCTCGACGTAATGCCCGACGCAATTCCAATAGCCGGTTTGGCCGATGACCTGTCTGTGCTGGTGTACGCTCTGCACAAAGTGTGGGACAATGTCTCTGACGAGATTAAGGCTAAGGCTAAGGCAAAACTCAGCCAGTGGTTTGACGATGACGAGATGACCGACATTGACAACATCTTCAAGGAGAACCCTGAAGACACGCCAATCTAACCGACCGTCGG
>CAZPNJ010000155.1:2629-5132 GCA_964587765.1 uncultured Prevotella sp. | reverse complement strand
TTGCGCATGTCGCCGGGCAGGTATTTGCTCCACGCCTTGTCGCCCACCTGGTTTATGTAGTAGGGGTTCATGAAGCGCATGGCGTTCCAGTTAGAGTCGCAGCCCCAGTACTGCCAGTCCTGAACTATGCCGTCGAGCGGTATGTTTAGTTGGCGATACTTATCGAGCACCTCGGCGAGCTCGTCGCTCGTTTTGTAGCGCTCGCGGCACTGCCAGTGGCCCATGGTCCACAGCGGAAACATGGTGGCTTGACCCGTGAGCTCGCGTATTTGGCTTATCACGCCGTCTTGCGTGCCGTCGGTGTAGAAGAAGTAGTAGTCTGCCAGCGCGCCCACCTCAGAGCGAAACGTGGTGCCCTCAGCCTTGTCGCTGAAGAAGGTGCGGCCGGGGTTGTCCCAGAACACGCCGTAGCCTTTGGCGGTGGTGAAGTAGGGCATGTAGGTGTGGGTGTTGGTGTTCCACAGCGTGAGACTTTCGCCGCGGTGGCTCATTTGCGGCTCTCGCAGCTGGCCCAGTCCGTAGAGGGGCTCGTCCTTGTCGAGCGTCCACGTTTGGCTCACCTCGTACTTGCCTTTGTCCACGCCTTCGGTTATCAGCTTCATGGCAGACGACTTCTCGGTGAGCAGTCGCTTGCCGTCGGCGCTTTCAAACGTAAGGTTGCCCGTAGTGCGGTCCGCCCTGATGGTGATGCACTTAGTGCGCAGCACCATGGTGCCGCCCTCTGCCATGCGGCTCACTTGCATGTGCTTAGGCTGCATAATCACGGGGTAACTCTTTTTCTCAGGCGCTTTCGCCATAGAGGCAGGGTAGCGCATCACCCTTACTATTCCGTCGTCGTAGAATACTATGTGGCACTTCACGCCCTGAGCCTCAAACTCATACGCGCCGCCTGCGGTCGCAGCCTTAGCCACACGGCCAGTTGCCTCGCCGCCACTCGCCGCCAGCACCATGGGCGATGTCATCATCGCCGCCAGCAGCACTATCGAAAATCTCTTTCTCATTACGTTTATAGATGTTTTGTTAGTATGATATGATTTATGTTGCTCTTATTCACAATTCGCACCTTGATGCCGTTGCCAATAATTTTTCAGGCTGTAAAGTTACGTCTTTTCTCGTTAATTTGTTCACTTTTATGTATGTAATCTGAAAAAAAATGTTTCAGCTGATTGCTGTATATCGTGTTAAACGATACGGTAAAAGTCTAATCTGAGATATATTCAGGCGTGATAAAATTAATGAAAGCGCGTTATACTTAAAATCTTGTAACTACTTAATATTTAGTTGCTTAGCTGATCTGTGCCATACTCGCCCAAGCTCCACTTAGAAGTGCTTATAAGGAGCACCCCAAAGTCCTTATAAGCACCACCCCAAAGTGCTTATAAGCACCATACTATGGTCCTTATAAGCACTTCTACCCCTACCTTATAAGCACTTTGGGGTGGCGCTCCCTGCTCGGCAATATGAAGCAGGGAGCACTATATAAAGCTGCGACTTATCTTTACAAAGCATTATTTTATCTTTCCCATATAAACAGCAATCGCGGCAAACGTCCCTATGTAGGGTCGCTTGCCGCGATTATCGTTTGTTGAGTAAAGGATTACTCTTGCTCTTGGCTTGCGCTCTTGGCGGTGAATGTCAGTTCTTCTTTACTGCTGTTCTTGCCAATAGAGATGGTGTCGCCGGCGCTTAGCTTCTCGTCTATAATCATAGCACAGATGCCGTCTTCGATGTAGTTTTGAATGGCGCGCTTCAATGGACGGGCTCCAAACTGCACATCGTAGCCCTTGCGAGCGACAAACTCTTTCGCCTTGTCAGTTATCTGAACGCTGTAGCCAAGGTCGGCTATGCGCTTGAACAGCCCGGCGAGTTCAAGGTCGATTATCTTCGTTATCGCCTTCAGGTCGAGCTGGTCGAAGGTGATTATCTCGTCGAGGCGGTTCAGGAACTCTGGCGCAAACGTGTCTTTCAGACTCTTCTGCACGATGGCACGGGCGCGCTGCTTGTCGGCCTCGCTGTGACTGAGGTCGTCGGTGTGCTGAGCGGCAGAGAAACCTATGCCGTGGCCGAAGTCTTTGAGCTGGCGCGTACCGGCGTTAGACGTCATTATAATCACGGTGTTGCGGAAATCTACCAGTCGGCCAAGACCGTCGGTGAGGCGACCCTCGTCGAGCACCTGAAGCAGCAGGTTGAACACGGCGGAGTTTGCCTTTTCAATCTCGTCGAGCAGGACGATGGAGTAGGGCTTGCGGCGCACCTTCTCGGTAAGCTGTCCGCCCTCTTCGTAGCCCACGTATCCCGGAGGTGCACCCACGAGTCGTGACACGTTAAAGCCCTCAGTGTATTCGCTCATGTCGATGCGAATGAGTGCGTCTTGACTGCCAAACATGCTTTCGGCGAGCTTTTTGGCAAGATAGGTCTTGCCCACGCCCGTAGGTCCTAAGAACATGAAGGCACCGATCGGGTGGTTTGGAGCGCGCAGCCCAACTCGGTTGCGCTGTATGGC